>NZ_JAAHIE010001235.1:0-1370 GCF_010671945.1 Moorena sp. SIO4E2 | reverse complement strand
CGCTTCTTGATAGTATAGCACTACCCATTCAGATGTTTGACATTCATAAACTCCAAAACTTAGTCATAGCTTACTTCTGACTTCTGACTTCTAACTTCTGACTTGCGTGTAGCGCTATAACTGCCTCAACCCATGACTCCCCTGAGTACAGCTATTTCACCCGAATCACTTCCAACGGAATCCAAAATTATTAGTAGCGGTTATCCCTTAAGTATTGCGCCAATGATGGATCGCACTGACCGCCACTATCGCTATTTCATGCGCCAGATTACAGGACGGACATTGCTCTACACCGAAATGGTCACCAGTGCAGCAATTCTTCATGGCGATCGCGAACGCTTGCTAGGCTTTTCCCCACAAGAGAAACCCCTAGTCTTACAAGTTGGTGGTGACACTCCCAGTGACTTAGCTGAATGCGCCCGAATTGCTGAAGCTATGGACTATGACCAGATTAATCTCAACGTTGGTTGTCCCAGTAGTCGGGTGCAAAATGGCAATTTTGGAGCTTGTTTGATGGCGCAGCCTGAACAGGTAGCACGCTGTGTAGAGGCTATGGTTAAAGTAGTCAACATACCCGTTACTGTCAAGCACCGTATCGGTATTGATCACCTTGACCGCTATGAAGACATGGCTAACTTTGTGCGCATTGTCTCAGAGGCCGGTTGTCAGCATTTTACTGTACATGCTCGCAAGGCTTGGCTACAGGGTTTGAGTCCAAAAGAGAATCGCAACGTCCCACCCTTACGTTACAGTGACGTCCATCGTCTCAAGCAGGAGTTACCTGACTTATTCGTGGAAATTAATGGTGGATTCACTAGTCTTGAACAAGTGCAAGAACAACAAGAGTATGTCGATGGGGTAATGATTGGGCGTGCAGCTTACGACAATCCCTATCTGTTTGCCAAAGCTGATTGTGATATCTATAGCGAGACAGTTATACCCCCAACTCGCCATCAGGTGGTCGAAGCCATGTTTTCCTATATTGATCACTGGGTAGCCAAAGGTCTTAAGCTGAACAAAATTACCAGACATATGCTGCAATTATTTGCAGGGGAACCAGGTAGTAGAGCCTGGAAACGTCATCTAACTGAAAATTCCTGCTTGGTTGGTGTTGGTTCTGATGTCGTTCGCGAAGCTTTAGCTAAAATTCCCTAGGCTAAGCATACAGCGGTCAGCGGTCAGCGGTCAGCGGTCAGCTTTGTGGTAAGCATATGCTGACAGTTTTTTATTGCCATATACCCTATTATATATTATTAAGTATTTTTGTACTATTATAGTATATAATAATCATAAATATAATAGTGGTAGTGGCAGATTTAGCGGCAAAATACTGCTATAATTCAGATTTTATGCTTCAAAAACCGCTCCCC
>NZ_JAAHIE010001234.1:0-1370 GCF_010671945.1 Moorena sp. SIO4E2 | reverse complement strand
ACTAAGTCTAAAAGTTTATGACGTACTGGCTCATTTGAAAATCGTAAGGGAGGATTAACCCATCCGTGTTGACCACAAACCAGAGCATTGTCCAAGCTACCACCTTTAATTAAACCGCGATCGCGCAGCTGGTCAATTTGATCAGCCAAGCCAAAGGTGCGAGCTGGTGCGATCGCATCAGCAAAATTGTCCTGTTCTGGAGTCCAACTATACCATTGTTTACCAATAGCTGGTAACGCAAAGTCAATGCCATAGGTAAATCGAGTTTTGGGTGCTGGTAGAGCGGTTACAAAGGCATCTCCGTGATAAACCGAGACTGGCTCGTTTAATACAAAAGGGATAGGTGTTGTTTCTGAGGGAGTTAGGAGGTGACGGGGTGTTAGGGTAGCTCGAACTTGTCCGGGTGTAAAGCTCTCGTATGCTTTTCCCTCGATTCCTCGAACCCCTGCTGCTACTACTCCCACCTCCTGGATAGCTTCCAGCCACACCTTCGCCGAACCATCTAAAAGAGGCACTTCTGGACCATCAATCTCAATCTGAGCATTATCCACACCACTACCAGCCAGTGCAGCTAAAAGGTGTTCCACCGTACGAACGGTAGCGTTTCCATACTGGGCTGATGTCGAGAGTTCCGTAGATAGTGTGGTATCTGAAACTGCATCTATGTTTGCTGGAATAACCGGTTTACCTGGTAGGTCAACCCGCACAAAATATCGTCCTTCTCCAGCAGCAGCTGGTAGTACCCTTACTTTGGTTGAAATACCGCTGTGCAGTCCAACACCAGAGCGTTCAAACATACCAGCCAAGGTGTAATATACTGAAGACATTTTTTTTGGTAACGTTTATATCAATAAAGGCAGTAAAATTGAAAATTGAAAATTGAAATTAACCAATCACAAATCCCAATTAACAATTCACAATTAACCACTAACACTTCACAACTAACAACTAACAATTCACAATTAACAATTAAAACTTCTCTCCAATACCAAAGTGAAGACGACTGTCCCCTTCGGTATTTAAACCAAAGTCTACCCGAATCGGACCAAGTGGTGACTGCACTCTAACCCCAAGACCGTAACCGAGACCAGTACCGGGTAAATCTCTCTGCTCACCAGGTTCACCAGGAACAGCACCAGCAGAACCAAGGTCAGTGCCAGCGTCAACAAATAGAGCGCCCCCTATGACTGAGAAAATGGGGAAGCGATATTCTGCAGTAGCCTGAAGGTAGCTACGTCCTGATGCTAGGTCTCCCTCAGCAAACCCCCGCACGGAGTTACTACCACCAATAATAAAAGCTTCATAGGGAGGTAAATCCCCCAAGATAGTGCCCCCTTGAATGTTAAAGGCAAGAGCCTGAGGTCCTTCGA
>NZ_JAAHIE010001233.1:0-1376 GCF_010671945.1 Moorena sp. SIO4E2 | reverse complement strand
CTTTGGTCTGCACAATGCCAATCGACTCTAAATAGTCCTGCCATTGCTCAGGGCTATTCCCTAGCACCGTTGAACCAAAGCTCAATCGGTTCATATGCTTGTCGGCTAACTGATAGGAAGCTAAATATTGGTGGGCATCCTGATTGAGTACATAAATCGGGGCATTGCCTTGTAATACTGATAAGAAGTTGCGTCGAGTCTTGCGGGGGGTGCTCGCAAAGAAAGTAAACCATTCATTACCAATCACCGTGCAATACCCATTTTTCCCACTGTGTCGTGCTCCGGTATCATCCGTGTGAACATACTCTGAGCATTTTAATCCTGCCCCTAAAACCGATGCCTGAGAGAGTGTGAAACACATCTATCTTTGCCCTGAGGTATGAATTGATTTGACCGACCGATATCTCGATACCCCATTCCAGTAGCTGCTCATGAATCTTTGGTTGCGTCACTCGATTGTGATAGTACTGGTGCAAGATATATCCCACTAGTTGCGGGCCATAATGTCCAGAATTGCTGATACTCTGGCGGTAATTGACCACTGATTACTCCTCCATCTGGTAACACATATTCGGCTAACAAGAAGCGGATGTTATTTCGTTCTATGCGAAGTTCGTGGAACAAATATTCTCGGTATCCATTGAATTTTGCCCCAACTGGCAGTTGAGAGGGTTCTATTTTCCATTCGGTGTCCACCACGAAGCTATCTTTCTTACGACCTTTGACTGAACCCGGACGTTTACCTTTCCTTTGCTTAAGTTCTAGATGCTTCCCTTCATTGAGCTTACTCGCACTCAGTTGGGGCTTTTTATTCAGTTTCTTTTTCGCTCGTAACTCTTCCTCCAATTCACGGATGCGCTTGCTTAACTCTTGATTGTGCTTGGCTAATTCTGCTATCGTTTCAGCCTGTTGTCTGACAAGCGCACGCAGCTCATCGACCTCATGAAGGTCGCTGAGTTGCTCATTTTTTACTTGCACAGAGTTTTCAAGCATACCTTTGTTTAACCAGATTTATGCACTCTTGACAAGGGGGCTAACTCTATACCTATCTTTTTCACCCCACAGCGGTTATTGAGAAGTTACAAAAATAGTGTTTTTAATCAGGTTTAAATAAAGGTTAAAATGTATTTTTAATGTAGATTTTTTGTATAAATAAATTTTGTACAAAATCCGTATTCATAATTACTTTATTTTTAGGGCTATAACTTTAAACCTTATTCATAAGGTAAACCTTATCCTAATTTGAATTGGGTGCGGCTCTTTTAAAAGTACGGTAGACTAGATCTCAGTAAAACTGACAAATTAGTCAGAGTAATAGTTTGAGTCAATACCTCCTGGTGGGTGACCAGCTGAAAAAGTCAGCAGTAGTTCAGGAA
>NZ_JAAHIE010001232.1:0-1377 GCF_010671945.1 Moorena sp. SIO4E2 | reverse complement strand
TGTGTTTCTTCTAGATAAATTTGGAGGGAATCCCTATAGTGATCCGCAAGTGACTTTCAATGCTTTATTTCATATCCTTCACGATTTATTAGGAACCGAAGCTGGATTAGTCATCTTTACCTGGCTTTTCTATAATAAAGGCATTGCTCAAAAAAACTCCAAAGCTACATTAGCGGCAGAAAAAAATTAGTATTTACTAATTTTGATATATACCAGTTTTAAATTTTCCTGGGTAATCCTAGCTATTTAGTATTACTCATTTTTTTTTAAATTATCATTATAAACAAAGTAGTGACAGTGGCGGGGTGAGGAAGTGAGGAGTGAGAAGTGAGGAATGTCGGTTATTAAATTATTGTCAAAAAAAATTTAGATGGCTTTGCCCTGGGGGCTAAAGCCCTGCGTCTCCTTTGCACTAGGGACAAGCAAAGGATCATACCAGTCTTCTAGGATCTGGTATGATTTTTTGTTCACGTTGAACTGCAAGTGTTTGAATTATCTGTTTGTTAGTTTGAGACAAGTGTCAAGGAATCTAAACATCACTATCTGGATATGGTGAGATTTTGTTGCCCAATCAAATTCTGAATATGCTACAAAGATGGTTACCTAAGCTAGGTCAACCTTAATCGAGAGGATAGTTTTACACCGGTGGGAAATTTCAGTCAGCTCTTAGAACCAATTGCTAACCAATTTAGAATTTTAGGTATTCCTGAGCCAGTGGTGCATTGGGGACACCCATTGATGATGGGAATTGTGGTATTGATTATGGGTAGCTTTGTGGGAATAGCAGGATGGCGTGGCCGAGTAGTATCTGATCCTGAAATAGCACTACAGAGTCGCAGTAATCATCGAAAAATAGCACCCTGGATGTTTATTTTTATCGCAGGTGGCTACACGGGTGGGGTTTTGTCTCTGGTAATGCAGTATCAGCCAATTCTAGAAAGCCCCCACTTTTGGACAGGATCAATCGTACTGATTGTGCTGGCTGCTAATGGGGTGATTGCCTTGACTGGCTTTGGCGGAAACAAAGCATTGGTGCGTAGCGTTCATGCCTACTTAGGAAGTACGGCACTTTGCCTGCTATTGCTTCATGTTGTTTTGGGCTTAAAGCTAGGTTTATCGATCTGATGAAGCCTGCCACTGGTACAGTAATAAGTCTTGCTTATATTCTGGGCTTACTGTCTACAGGGATTCTCAACTTACCGACTGGTGAGATTCCCTGGCAAGAGTACAGAGCTTTGGTAACAGGATTAGTTGTCACAGGGATAGTGGCTGCGATCGCATTCCCCAGGTTCTGGCGCACAGGACCAAAACCAAGATTATGGGTAGCAGCAGGACTAATCTCGGCCTTGGCGGTGGTCTATTTTCAATTGCGGGTAC
>NZ_JAAHIE010001231.1:0-1380 GCF_010671945.1 Moorena sp. SIO4E2 | reverse complement strand
CGCTTCTTGATAGTATAGCACTACCCATTCAGATGTTTGACATTCATAAACTCCAAAACTTAGTCATAGCTTACTTCTGACTTCTGACTTCTAACTTCTGACTTGCGTGTAGCGCTATAACTGCCTCGACCCATGACTCCCCTGAGTAGAGCTATTTCACCCGAATCACTTCCAACGGAATCCAAAATTATTAGTAGCGGTTATCCCTTAAGTATTGCGCCAATGATGGATCGCACTGACCGCCACTATCGCTATTTCATGCGCCAGATTACACGACGGACATTGCTCTACACCGAAATGGTCACCAGTGCAGCAATTATTCATGGCGATCGCGAACACTTGCTAGGCTTTTCCCCACAAGAGAAACCCCTAGTCTTACAAGTTGGTGGTGACACTCCCAGTGAATTAGCTGAATGTGCCCGAATTGCTGAAGCTATGGACTATGACCAGATTAATCTCAACGTTGGTTGTCCCAGTAGTCGGGTGCAAAATGGCAATTTTGGAGCTTGTTTGATGGCGCAGCCTGACCAGGTAGCACGCTGTGTAGAGGCTATGGTTAAAGTAGTGAACATACCCGTTACTGTCAAGCACCGTATCGGTATTGATGACCTTGACCGCTATGAAGACATGGCTAATTTTGTCCGCATTGTCTCAGCGGCCGGTTGTCAGCATTTTACTGTACATGCCCGCAAGGCTTGGCTACAGGGTTTGAGTCCAAAAGAGAATCGCAACATTCCACCCTTACGTTACAGTGACGTCCATCGTCTCAAGCAGGAGTTACCTTACTTATTCGTGGAAATTAATGGTGGATTCACTAGTCTTGAACAAGTGCGAGAACAACGGAAGTATGTCGATGGGGTAATGATTGGGCGTGCAGCTTACGACAATCCCTATCTGTTTGCCAAAGCTGATTGTGATATCTATAGCGATACAGTTATACCCCCAACTCGCCATCAGGTGGTCGAAGCCATGTTTTCCTATATTGATCACTGGGTAGGCAAAGGTATTAAGCTGAATAAAATTACCAGACATATGCTGCAATTATTTGCAGGGCAACCAGGTAGTAGAGCCTGGAAACGTCATCTAACTGAAAATTCCTGCTTGGTTGGTGTTGGTTCTGAAGTCGTTCGGGAAGCCTTAGCTAAAATTCCCTAGGTGTTAAAAACGTAAGCATTCAGCCATCAGCTATCAGCTATCAGCGGTCAGCTTTGTGGTAAGCATATGCTTACGGTTTTTTATTGCCATATACTCAGTTATATATTATTAAGTATTTTTGTACTATTATAGTATATAATAATCATAAATATAATAGTGGTAGTGGCAGATTTAGCGGCAAAATACTGCTATAATTCAGATTTTATGCTTCAAAAACCGCTCCCC
>NZ_JAAHIE010001230.1:0-1383 GCF_010671945.1 Moorena sp. SIO4E2 | reverse complement strand
TCTCCTGATAATGTTTGTGGACTAGTTAAAATTTCCACAAACATTATCAGGAGAGGATAGGATGTTTTGCCAAGGTTTGTTTTGGATTTGGTTCCAATCTGGTGAATAGTTTGTGTCTGTTTGTAATAGACATCTCGTAAACTAGTCAGCTTCATATCCTGGCAATTGCCCATCGCTTCCTTTCAGGGCATAAGCCTGTCTCAATTCTGCTTCAGATTCTGCATAACTCCAAGTTGTTTCCGTTAATTTTATATAACGTCGCTCGATAGTAACTTGAATGGGAATATATTGATCAGTGATAACAATAGGCTGTTTAGTGTGAAACAGTTTGATGTGCTTAAAATTTTCTTCAACTTCTGTTAGGAATTGACAAACAACCTGTTTCTGTTTCTCTGGTGTAAGTTCAGATTCAGATTGCTCCTCCTGCCATACCTTAAACCCTTGTCCACCCTTAAGTTTAGCAATTACAAAATCTTCTGTTGCCATATCAAAATTAGGGGTTTGCTCTTTTTGATAAAACTTACGAACGCTTTCAGGTACAGCTTTACTAAGATGATTCATCAAGTTAGAAACTTTCACCTCTGTATCACCAGGTTTATTGCCAGCACCCTGTAACGCTTCCAGAAAATGATTGGTGTAAATGCTATACAGTCCATCTGGATGTATCAAAGACTTCTCTTCTCCCCTGGAAGAGGTGAACACCACTCGTCCTTTTCCTTGTTTCAGTTGCTCGACGAATCCTTTGGAAGGAGAAACCCGCTGGAAATCCTCGAATTCATCGGCCAGCTCTGTATCTTCTTTTTCTACTTCACGGATGATTTCCTCTGGATCTTTGGAGGTTGCCATTCCTGCCGCATGACAACTATCAATCACCACTAATAAACGTTCTGCTGGAATTTGTCGCAGAGCTTCGGTGAAAACTTCAGCTGATAATGCGGAAGCCGCCAGTTTAGTAGGTTTAATATCGTGTTGCACTAAATAGTAACAATTGTCAGCTTTATTCAACCAACCATGGCCTGAATAGTAGACGAAGATTGTAGCTTCTGGATCGGCTTTTGCGGATTCCTGTAACCATTGCAACCCCTCTAGAATATTGTCCCGTGTTGCTTCTTTGTTATTTAATACTCGAATATGGTCTTTATTATCTGGATAAGCGCATAAGTCAGGGTCAATCAGTGCCGCATAAATGGCTTGAGTATCTTTAACTGTTACAGGCAGAGATAGGCGCGGATAGGCAGATTCTCCCACACCAATCAGCAAAGCATAGCCATGATCAAATTGTTCGGGCATCTTATTTCATCCTCCTTAATTTAAAGGAGCAGGGAGCAGGGAGCAGGGAGTAGGGAGCAGGGAGTAGGGAGCAGTAGGTTAGGTTAGCGATAA
>NZ_JAAHIE010000123.1:0-15971 GCF_010671945.1 Moorena sp. SIO4E2 | reverse complement strand
TATGGGAGTTCATAATCTGCCTCGGATTGTCACCGAATTTTGTGAAGCAGGATTGAATCCCCAAACACCAGTAGTGCTGATTCGCTGGGGCACACGACCTGACTCCGAACAGTTGGTTGGAACCTTAGAGACCATTGTGGCTCAGATTGAGGAAACACAGTTTTCTGCTCCTGCGATCGCAGTCATTGGTAATGTGGTCAAGTTGCAACAGCTTGAAGGTTTTTCACCGTTGAAGGTTGAAGGCGGTTGAAGGTTGAAGGCGGTTGAAGGTTGAAGGTTAACTGGTTGAAGGTTGAAGGTTAACTGGTTGAAGGTTGAAGGTTAACTGGTTGAAGGTTAATCGGTTTAACCTTAATCGGTTGAAGGTTGTTCGCGTAGCGTGGCCAAAGGCCAAGGTTGTTCGCCTTTGGCGTTCGGTCTAGGGTAGGTTAACCGGTTTAAAGTTAACCGGCTGTAACCTGTAACCTGTAACCTTCAACCTGTAACCTGTAACCTGTAACCTGTAACCTGTAACCTGTAACCTGTAACCTGTAACCTGTAACCTTCAACCTGTAACCTGTAACCTGTAACCTGTAACCTGTAACCTGTAACCTGTAACCTGTAACCTTCAACCCCTAACCTTCAACCTTCAACCTGTAACCTTCAACCGGAAGATAGTATCTTTGATCGTAACTTAAGATGAGAACCTAATAAAGTTACGATCAATCGATCAATTTTAAAGAAAATGGAAAACGATCATAAATCAACGGTGATCATTACAGGGGCCTCCTCGGGAGTTGGTTTGGAAGCCGCCAGAGCTCTTGCCACAACCTGGGGATGGCATGTGGTAATGGCTTGTCGGAATCTCGATAAAGCTGAAAAAGCTGCCCAAGAGGTGGGAATACCAAAAGATAGCTATACAGCGCTATATATTGACTTAGCTAGCTTTGCCAGTGTCCGGCAGTTTGTGAATGCTTTCAGAGCAACCGGCAGAACCCTTGATGCCTTGGTGTGCAATGCCGCCATCTATCTGCCGTTATCAAAGGAACCGTTGCGAAATCCCGAGGGATATGAATTGAGTGTTGCTACTAATCATCTCGGTCATTTCCTCCTATGTAATCTGATGCTAGAGGATTTGAAGAATTCATCCTCTTCCCAGCCAAGGCTAGTGATTGTGGGAACTGTTACTGCTAATCCCAAGGAATTGGGAGGAAAGATTCCAATTCCAGCACCTCCAGACCTGGGAGACCTCAAGGGTTTTGAAGAAGGATTCAAACCCCCCATCTCAATGATTAATGGCAAAGCCTTTAAATCTGGAAAAGCTTACAAGGACAGCAAACTCTGTAACATGCTGACCATGCGAGAGCTGCACCACCGCTATCATGACTCTACCGGAATAGTTTTCAGCTCCCTTTATCCAGGATGTGTTGCTGAAACCGCTCTATTCCGTAACCACTATTCCCTGTTCCAAAAACTATTCCCATTGTTCCAGAAAAACATTACTAAAGGCTATGTCTCCCAGGAATTAGCAGGCGATAGACTAGCAACAGTAGTTGCTGATCCTAACTATAATAAATCCGGTGTTTACTGGAGCTGGGGTAATCGACAAAAAGAAGGTCGTAAGTCCTTTGTTCAAGAAGTTTCGAATGAAGCCATGGATGATTCTAAAGCTAAGCGCTTGTGGGAATTGAGCGAAAAGTTAGTTGGACTACGGTGATGTTAAATGTAAGCATTCAGCTGTCAGCATTCAGCTGTCAGCATTCAGCTGTCAGCATTCAGCTGTCAGCCTTGGCCTTTGGCCACGCTACGGGAATGGCCTTGGGCTTTTCCCTAGACTTTCAATTCTGATTAATCTCGAACTATTAAATTCTACCTTTTGAGGTTTATGTTAAGCTGTTCGCTTAGCGTGAGCTTTAGCTCACGGCTGATAGCTGATAGCTGAATGCTTACGATGAAAGACATTAAAGAACTAATCCAAGCTATCTACTCTAAAGACTTGGAAGAGAAAAAAATTTGGTATTCTTCGGTTGCAGAAGCCTACGACCAGGCCAGACCACGCTATCCTCAGCAACTGATTAACCGTGCCGTGGAGTTAGCCCAACTTCCTGCCGATGGGATCATTCTTGAAGTGGGATGCGGTCCGGGCACTGCTACGACAGCATTTGCTGACTTGGGCTTCTCTATAGTTGCTATTGAACCGAGCCAGGAATCTTGCCAGCTAGCGCGACATAACTGTAGCCAATATCCAGCTGTAGAACTTATCAATAGTACCTTTGAAGAGTGGGAGCTAGAAACTGGGAAATTCCATGCTGTGTTAGCAGCGACTTCTTTTCATTGGGTTTCACAAGAAATCCGGTATCAAAAAGCAGCTGATGCTCTAAAAGACAATGGATTTCTGATTTTGCTATGGAATACGCCTCCTCAACCCAACCATGAGGTTTGCCAACTGTTGAATCAGGTCTATCAAACTCACGCTCCCTCTCTGAAACCCTGTGAAGAGATAGAAACTCATCAACGGAACCTCAGCAAAATTGCAGAAACTGTTATTAATTCCCGGAAATTTCAAGACTTAGTATCGGAACAGTTGGTGTGTAACGTCACCTATAGTATTGATAATTATCTAGCGCTTTTGAGTACTTTATCACCTTATATAGCTTTAGACCCAAAGCAGCGACAGTCTTTGTTTCAAGGGGTGAAGGAAATACTAGAGCTAGAAGTGGGAAGTAGTCTTGAAACTTCCTATCTGTCTGTTCTTCAGATTGCTAGAAAAATATAGTCGTAAGCATTCAGCTATCAGTTATCAGCTATCAGCTTATGCGCTACGCGCACGCTGCGCGAACAACTTTCAAGAATTGGCCACGCTACTGTGCCCCCTGGTCTGATGTTGCGCTGAATGTTGTTTCTCTTGGGTTAATATGGCAAATATTCTTGTTTAATGCCATTGGTGCTAGAGTGATGAAAGGTTTCTTCACTTACAAGCGATCCCAATGAGCAGCAGTCTGAATATCGAGCTAACCGATAAACTACGCCGCTATGTTGATATGCGTGCAAGCGATGATGATGTCTATGCAACCCCTAGCGAATACATCCGCGATTTGATTGGCCGGGATATGGAGGACTATTTCATTGTTTCAGAAATCATCCAAGGGTTACGGGAAATTAGGAATCAAGAATTTGTCCCGGAATCCATCCTCGATATTTTACAGGAAGATAATCTCGATTGTGGTTAGGAAAAACTATGTTCTAACCCCCACCGGCGGCATTTACGGGAAGCCAAAGCATGGTCACGGGCCAGATGGGGCGATGAATTAACAAGACAGTATTTTCATGACCTTGAAAAAGCAGCACAGTTTATCGCCCTTAACCATCAAAAAGTTGCGAAACGCCAGGATCTGACAGGGGATAGCTCCCTGTGTTTATATCCTGTTAGAGAACATTATATTGTCTGTCAGGAACCTGGGAGTAGCGCAAACCCCACGGATTAAATCCGGGGGCTTGTAGCCTTAATACTTGACCAGCCTTAGTCTCTTTGAAGGCTACGTTATCAGTAAGTGTTTAAGTTCCTACCATCGGATGCGTCGCTAGTCCGTTGCTCTAGAACTCAAATATTAAACAGATTTATCAGGTTAAGTCAGTGTGTTTGAGAAAGTACCGGCTGATAACATTGGCGAAGCGAACTAAACCCTAGTAATAGGAGTAGACGTAATTATGCGCGTATTCGTACTTGATAAAAACAGAAAACCACTAGACCCTTGCCAACCTGCTAGGGCTAGAATACTGCTTAAACAAGGAAGAGCGAAGGTCATCCGCCGTTATCCATTCACAATCATTATGTTAGACTTGGAGGCTGAAAACTGTTTAACTCATAAACATCAACTCAAGATAGACCCTGGCTCTAAAACCACAGGCTTGGCAATTGTCCAAAACGACAAAATCATTTGGGGGGCTGAATTAACTCACCGGGGGTTTCAAATTAAAGATGCCCTGACTTCTCGCAGGCAATTAAGGCGTTTTCGGCGTAACCGAAAAACTCGATATCGTAAGCCCAGATTCCTTAATCGTAAACCTCCTGAAGGTTGGTTGGCTCCCAGTTTAATGTCACGAGTCCACAACATCTTAACTTGGACTAAAAAACTGATGAAATTCTGCCCAATAACCGGTATTTCTCAAGAGTTAGTCCGTTTCGATACTCAGAAAATGGAGAACCCTGAGATATCTGGTGTTGAGTATCAGCAAGGTACATTGTACGGGTATGAACTGCGCGAGTATTTACTTGAAAAGTGGAACCGCCAATGTGCTTACTGTGGTGCAGCTGACACTCCTTTAGAAATAGAGCATATTAAGCCATTAGCTAAAAGAGGCTCTAACCGGGCAAGCAACCTGGCGATTGCTTGCCATAAATGCAATCAGGCTAAAGGAGCTCAGGAAATCGAACAATTTTTGTCGAGCAAACCTAGTGTCCTAAAGCGAGTTTTGGCTCAGACCAAAAAGCCTTTAGCTGATGCAGCAGCGGTTAACTCAACCAGAGTTCGGCTTTATAACGAACTTAAATTTACTGGGCTGCAAATTGAAACAGGTAGTGGTGGATTGACTAAGTACAATCGCTGTCGTCAAAAATTGCCTAAAACTCATTGGTTAGACGCCGCTAATGTTGGTCAGGTTGATAATTTGCGAATTGAAGACTATCAACCATTATTGATTACTGCCAAAGGACATGGCACTCGCCAAATGTGTCGGACTAACAAATTTGGTTTTCCTAGTCGCTATGTGACCAGACTGAAATTTGTTAAAGGCTTTCAGACGGGAGATATTGTTAACGCAATCGTAACTAAAGGAAAGAAAATTGGAACTTATACAGGCCGTGTTGCTATTCGTAAGAGTGGGTCATTCAATATCTCTACGAAAAATGGACTAATTCAAGGAATTAGCCACAAATATTGCACCATTGTACACCGGAAAGATGGATACTCCTATAGCTTCTAAACCAAAGGAAGCAATGTCCACACTGCTGTTTGTGTAAGGGGAGCGACTCCTCCCCTTACATGAATGACAGGGGTTTCCGTCGCTCCCCTTACCAACCCCTATTTTTTGATGAACCCTTGGGAGAAAAACGCATCGCCATTGCTGCTTTTATCCGTATGGGTAGGGATATTCCGACGCTACTAAGTAAACATGCCGTCACATTAAAAGAGGAGCTTACCGAACTCCGAAAAAGTAGTTTTAACGAGAATTAATTACTTCTGGCGATCAAAAATAAATTGGCTCTCCTAGACTGATTATACTGAATTAGTAGTTTAAATTAGCTATTACCCCTTAAATAGCAAGGGATATGGCGATTATTTTATACTAATTTATCCTAGCCACCCTAGGATACAAAAAAATATAGTCTAGACTTTACAGTGACTTCCCCTCAGTTGTAATATCAACAATTCCTTTCAAAATCTTACAAATAGTCTCAGATTCCAGCCTTCCTACATATTCACGAGAATACTCAACGCGCATGATTGGTCGCTCTTGTTCTATGCCTTCAACTTCTGCTCTCAAAAACTTCCAGGTATCAGCGATAGTATAGCAACCAAAAACAGTTTGGATTGGACTTTGATCTCGCTTCGAGTTTAAACAAGCAGCACCGAGGATTTGTCCGTAAAGTTTTAATAAAGGATTTATTGCTTCTGTACCCTTTTGAGCCTCTACTACCAGCAAGTAAGGAGGGGTGACGCGACCAGCAACCGTTTTTACTAGCCCCCCATCAGCAATGCCTTCTAGTTTAAACTTAGGGTATTGCGCATCCAGATTAATTTTTGCCCAAGCTTCAATATCATCTCGTTCTGCTAGGACTAATAAGGGGTAAATTCCTCTTGACCAAATCGTCGATTCATTCATCAGATGAATAGAGGGATTAATCAGGCGGGATTCGATTACTTCTAATTGCTGTTTTTCCTCAGTACTCACAGCAATAGAATCAACTTGAGTCCAGGGATAGTTACCAATTCTGCCCTCTTGCAATTCAATTACCGATCGCAGTTTACTTAAGCTAGTCTCCGTAATCCTTATATAATCCATATTTATTTAGTATATAGCACTCCAATGTTGTTTTGAAGCACATCGTTTATCAAACGAAAACGATTAATAGTAATATAACGACTCTGAAACGATGGCTATTATCAGTATAATCTACCTCTTGTGAATGTCAAAAAGTAGTTTAAATAAATATGTTTATTGCTGTAATTCACTACTTATAAAATAAGCCGTAAATAGCATTTTAAATAGTTAGGATGTCAACAGTATTTTTCCCCAATTCCAAAGTTTCCTATTCTCTCTTCTGACTTCCCTTTTCCTTGATCCGCTGTTTCCTGTTCCCTACATCCGCAAGAAGTATACTAGATCAGGCATTGGCTAACGAATGTGCCAAAATTAAACTACAGTAATAAGCGATGCAGCGCGGTCTTGGGGGTTTCCCCCATGAGCGACTGCATCAAGACACTGACGTAAGCTAAAGCGCGTAATCAAACCCAAGGAGTATCACTTGTGCAGTCACAATACAACCCCACCGAGATAGAGGAAAAATGGCAACAAATTTGGGAAGAGCAAGGCTTGTACCAAACCCCCACAGAAACTGACAAGCCGAAATTCTATGCTCTGTCCATGTTCCCCTATCCATCGGGTAACCTGCACATGGGTCATGTCCGTAACTATACAATTACTGATGTGATTGCCAGGAAAAGCCGGATGCAAGGCTATCGCGTACTTCACCCCATGGGTTGGGATGCCTTTGGATTACCGGCAGAAAATGCTGCGATCGCTCGCGGGATTCATCCAGCTAAGTGGACATACCAAAATATTTCCCAAATGCGATCGCAATTAAAGCGCCTGGGACTGTCCTATGACTGGGATTGTGAAGTAACCACTTGCTCCCCAGACTATTACAAGTGGACTCAGTGGATTTTCTTACAGTTCTTCAACGCTGGACTGGCCTACCAGAAAGAAGCAGCAGTGAACTGGGACCCGGTAGATCAGACCGTGCTAGCCAATGAGCAAGTGGATAGTGAAGGACGTTCCTGGCGTTCTGGTGCCAAGGTGGAACGGAAACTGTTGCGTCAGTGGTTCCTTAAAATTACCGACTATGCCGAAGAATTGCTCAAGGACTTGGATACCTTAACCGGTTGGCCAGAACGGGTGAAGCTGATGCAGGCCAACTGGATTGGTAAATCTGTTGGTGCTTATCTAGAATTTCCCATTGTGGGCTTAGATGACAGCTCAGATGAGGGCTTAGATAACAAAATTGGTGTATTCACCACTCGTCCCGATACCGTTTATGGCGTTACCTATGTGGTGCTAGCACCGGAACATCCCTTGACCGCCAAAGTCACTACTCCTGACCAAAAGGCTGCAGTTGAAGCCTTCATTGAGGAAGTCAGTAACCAAAGTGAACTGGAACGGACAGCAGAGGATAAGCCCAAGCGAGGGATTCCCACTGGTGGTAAAGCAATTAATCCCTTCACTGGGGATGAAATCCCAATCTTGATTGCTGACTATGTGCTGTATGAGTATGGTACTGGTGCGGTGATGGGAGTACCAGCTCATGATACCAGAGACTTTAAGTTTGCCCAGGAAAAGCAATTACCGATAAAAGTGGTGATTGTCCCAACTTCAGATGATGTCGAGACAGTTAATGACACTCCTCTAGAAGCGGCTTACACGGAACCGGGGATTGTAGTGAATTCTGACCAATTCAATGGCATGGATTCCGTCAAGGCCAAGACCGGAATTATTGAGTATGCTGAACAACAGGGCTGGGGCAAAGCCCGAGTGCAGTACCGCCTCCGAGATTGGTTAATCTCTCGCCAGCGTTACTGGGGTGCCCCGATCCCTGTGATTCATTGTCCTAACTGCGGCGCAGTGCCAGTGCCAGACCAAGACCTGCCAGTAGAATTACCAGAAGATGTAGACTTTAGCGGACGTGGTCTTTCTCCCTTGGCTCAATTAGACAGTTGGGTGAATGTACCTTGTCCCAATTGCGGTACACCAGCGAAACGGGAAACCGATACCATGGATACCTTTATCGATTCCTCCTGGTATTTCTTACGTTATCCCGATGCCAAGAATGACTCTGCTGTGTTTGATTCCAACAAAACCAATGATTGGATGGGAGTGGATCAGTATGTAGGGGGAATCGAACATGCTATTTTGCACTTGCTCTACTCGCGATTCTTTACTAAGGTATTACGCGATCGCGGTTTACTCACCATTGATGAACCCTTCCAACGTCTTCTAACTCAGGGGATGGTGCAGAATACGGCTTACAAAAATACCAAAACTGGTAAATATTTCGCTGTTGTAGATATCGATCCCAATGACCCTAAAGATCCAGAGACTGGGGAACCGTTGGCGGTATTCTATGAAAAAATGTCCAAGTCTAAATACAACGGTGTCGCACCAGAAGATGTAGTAGCTAAATACGGTACCGATACCGCCAGGATGTTTATCTTGTTTAAAGCACCACCAGAAAAAGATTTGGAATGGGATGATGCTGATGTAGAAGGGCAATTCCGTTTTCTTAATCGTGTCTGGCGTTTAGTATCGGATTTCGCTGCTAATGGTAGCACTAAATCTAGCCCGTCTAATAGTGATTTAACTAAACCGGAAAAAGACTTACGACGAGCTATTCACACCGCCATTAAAGAGGTAACTGAGGATTTAGAAGGGGAGTATCAATTTAATACAGCGGTTTCTGAATTGATGAAGCTAAGTAATGGCATTACTGATGCTAAGTGTAAAGACTCCCCGGTCTATAAAGAAGGGATTGAAACCTTGATTACATTACTCGCTCCCTTTGCTCCCCATATTGCTGAAGAACTTTGGCATAGTCTGGGTCATAGCTCTTCAATACACAATCAACCGTGGCGTGAGTACGATCCTGATGCTTTGGTAGCCGATGAAATTACCTTGGTTATTCAAATCAAAGGCAAAACTCGCGGCACTATTCAAGTTCCCGCTAACTCCGATAAGGCAGCTTTGGAAACCTATGCTCGGGAATCTGAGGTAGGACAGCGATATCTAGAGGGTAAGGAGATTAAGAAGGTAATTGTGGTACCTGGTAAATTGGTAAACTTTGTAGTGGTTTGATCGGGAAAAAGCGCTGGACGCAGGGGATAGGTAATGGAGCTATCAGCTATCAGCTATCAGCTTATGTGCTACGCACACGCTACTTGAGGTGCTATCAGCTATCAGCTTCCCTGCGCTCATCGCTATATAGCGTTGATTGCAGTTGTGAGGTACGCTTCTCAACCTCAAAGTCCCCCTTTTTAAGGGGGATTTAGGGGGATCGCTTTGTACCTCATAGCTATAAGAATTGCTATATATAGCTACAAAACAATCAGGTTCATTTACCAAAAGCTATGTCTGAACAAAACGCACAAGTCTGTCCTCTCTGTGGTGTCAAAATCATACCGGGAGGGCAAATAGAGGATAAGGTTATCTTTAAAGTCGGACCAGTAGGAACGAGAGCTATCCTTCACCAGCGCGTTTGTCAGTACGTTCAGAAACCAGGCTGTATCAATAAGAATCCTTAGTAATTATCAATGGGGTAAGGTGTTTTCCTTGTAAGCATTCAGCTATCAGCCGTCAGCTATCAGCTTGTGGGCGTTGCTTAATAATGGAATGATTTTAAGAGTTTTTAGGTGCGCTTTCCGTAGGCGAATTAAATTCGCCACGGGTCGCACCTGTAGAATGGGCATCTTGGTAGAACTGGCATCTTGCCAGTTTCATGCTTATTGTCAAACAGGCAGGATGCCCACTCTACTGCGATTGATGCCAATATTGTCGGGCGGGCAGGATGCCCACTCTACTGCGATTGATGCCAATATTGTCGGGCGGGCAGGATGCCCACTCTACTGGAATTCAGCGGGCAGGATGCCCACTCTACTCCTATTCAGTGGAATGGGCATCTTGCGTGGAACTGGCATCTTGCCAGTTTCTTGCTTATTTTCGGGCGGGCAGGATGCCCACTCTACTGCGATTCATTCGAAGACTGATGCAACGCCCCATCTGTAGCCCATTAGCTGATAGCACCTCAAGTAGCGTGCGCGTAGCGCATAAGCTGATAGCTGATAGCTGATAGCTGAATGCTGATAGCTGAATGCTGATAGCTGAATGCTGATAGCTAATTAACGTTAGCAGTCCCTAATTTACCGAGGAAGTTGCGCACCAGTAAGGTTAGCATTATCAAGGTTAGCGTTAGTCAAATCAGCGTTAATGAAATTAGCGTTACTGAGGTTAGCGCCACTCAAATCAGCACCATTGAGGTTGGCATTCAGAAAGGTGGTGTTACTGAGGTCAGCACCCCTAAAGGAACTACCACTCAGGTCAGCACTGATGAAATTTGCCCACACTACGCTAGCACCACTGAAGTCGGCGCGACTCATGTTGGCCCCTGTGGCGTAGGCTGAATCTAAGTTGGCATTGCGGAAGGTTGCCCCTGTGCCATCAATAACTCTCATTGCTGCACTTTCGAGCATGGCATCAGAAAGGTTAGCGCCACTGAGATTGGCTCCCTGGAGGTTAGCATATCTCAGGTCTGCTTCCCTCAAATCAGCTCTGGCTAGGTCAGAATTTACCAGGTCACAGCTTCGACATTCCTTAGTTTGCAGCAGTTGTAGATACTGCTCGCGCTGTTCAGCATTGATAGGAGCGATTAACCCTAAGGAGGCTAGGAGTACACTAATTCCTAAGATTCTGAATTTCATAATTTCTGCCCTTATTTTGTTTTGCCTGTATTATGGCAGTGAAGTTCAAGAAATACCTATTATTTCTACCGTGATCACTAATTTCCCCTGGGCGATCGCATTGACAAACTAACGCGCTTCAGTTTTTCATTTACTTCCATTACCCGCACCTTCACCACCTGTCCCACTTTTACTATCTGTTTGGGATCCTCTACAAACCGGTCAGCTAGTTGGGAGATATGCACTAACCCATCTTGATGCACGCCGATATCTACGAAGGCTCCAAAGTTTACCACATTGGTGACAATTCCTTCTAATTCCATTCCAGGACTTAGGTCTTTGAGCTCATTTACGCCTTCTTTGAAGGTGGCGTACTTAAACTCAGCCCTGGGGTCTCGTCCTGGCTTTTCTAATTCCTGGATAATATCCTCTAGGGTTGGTAAGCCGATGGTATCTGTGACGTAACGGTTCAAATCTACTGATTTGAACCGGTCTGCTCCTTGGTTAATCTTGGCTAGAGGTAACTGCAAATCCGATGCGATCGCTTTCACTACGGGATAACTCTCTGGATGCACGGCTGTGTTATCCAACGGATTATCCCCGTTGCGAATCCTTAGGAATCCTGCTGACTGCTCGAAGGCTTTTGGCCCTAGCTTCGGTACCTTAAGGATTTCCCGACGGTTCTTGAATGCACCTTGCTGATTGCGATAGGTCACAATATTATTAGCAATGGTCGGGCTAATCCCAGATACAAAGGTTAGCAGTTGAGCGGATGCAGTATTTAAATCTACTCCTACATAGTTTACACAACTTTCCACGGTGTCATCAAGTTTCTTCTTGAGCAATTTTTGATCAACATCGTGTTGGTACTGTCCCACACCAATGGATTTAGGGTCAATCTTGACCAACTCGGCTAACGGGTCTTGTAAGCGTCTGCCAATACTAATCGCTCCCCTGACTGTGACATCTAAATCCGGAAACTCCTCTCTTGCTAAGTCACTGGCGGAATAAATCGATGCCCCAGATTCATTCACCATTACTTTTATCGGTTTGCGCTCCATGGTTTTGAGTACTTCCGAGATAAACTCGTCTGTCTCACGAGACGCTGTACCGTTACCAATGGCAATTAGCTCGATTTGGTAGGTTTCAATTAAATTCTTAATGGTTTTAGCAGCTTGTTCGCGCTTTTGGCTGCCTTGATGGGGAAACACTGGTTGGTATGTGATGTATTTAGCTGTCTCATCCAGGATAGCCACTTTACAACCGGTGCGGAAGCCTGGATCTATGGCTAAGGTTGGCTTCATTCCTGCTGGAGGAGATAACAACAGTTCTCGGAGATTGGTTTCAAAGGTTTTAATGGACTCTGCATCAGCATAGGTTTTGCGATCGCTACGTACTTCCGTAGTTAGGGAGGTTTTCATCAGCCGATTAAACCCATCTTTGAGCATGGTCTGGTAAAACTCTCGCAGTAGGGTAGCTTTGGTGTAGATTTCCTCAGACTCTAGGTAGGACATAACATAGTCTTCATCAAAAGAGAGTTCCAGCTTTAGGACTCCCTCCGCTTCACCCCTGAGCAGGGCTAACATATTATGTGGCGCTACAGATTTCACGGGGATTTGGAACTCCCGGTACATTTCAAACTTAGTGGTACCTTCGGGATAATCCTTTTTAATCCGAGAGACGAATAGTCCCGATTTCATGAAATAATCCCGCAAATAGGCTCGTAAGTCGGCTTTTTCCGCTACAGCTTCCGCTAATATATCAGAGGCACCTTGAAGAACGTCCTCTACCGTATTGAGCTTATGGTCTGGGGAAATGTATTTAGCCGCTTCTTCAGATAAGGATACTGATTTAACCTCCGGAGTGTTCATCGACTCAATCCAGTCCGCTAAGGGTTCAAGTCCTTTCTCCCTGGCCATGGTTGCCCGAGTGCGTCGTTTGGGTTTATAGGGCAGGTAAAGGTCTTCCAATTCAGTCTTTTGCTGGCAAGCTTCGATCTTAGCCTTTAGTTCATCGGTGAGCTTACCCGCAGATGCGATCGCATTCAGGATTACTGACTTCCGTTGCTCAAGTTCCGTTAGATAAGTATGGCGCTCAGCTATCGTGCGTAGCTGAACTTCATCGAGAGAACCAGTCACCTCTTTACGGTAGCGAGCTATAAACGGAATAGTTGCCCCTTCAGCAAATAAAGACAGGGCATTCTCGATTTGAGTCGCACTTAATGACAGTTCTTGGGCTAAGATTTGAGAAAAAGTGGTCATGTTACCAGGAAAAGGGGAAATTTAAATAGCAAATTAAAAACGGTATAACCATTAATAATTAACTATTAGCACTTCCATTCACAACTAACAATTATTAAAAAAAATGGTTTCTAGCCCTGAAGTAATCAAACCTACCCTAACTCCAGGTAGTCTCCGTCGAGTCCATCATATTGCTCTGAATGTGAAGGATATCCAAGCATCGCGCCACTTTTATGGTACATTGCTAGGTTTACATGAACTAACTGGTGAAGAAGTGCCCAGTACTTTGCGATCGCTAGTCGAAGCCGGAAAAGTCACTAACTTCGTCACCCCAGATGGCATTGTGGTGGATTTGTTTTCCGAGCCAGAGCTATCACCACCGGATCCAGACCCCCATCGTGGCTTTACTCGGGTCAATCATCTCGCCTTTGATATCGATCCTCAGTTATTTGACCAAGCCGTAGAAGTCCTAAAACAAAATCAAATTCCCATCGATCATGGTCCAGTAACTCGTCCTACTGGCAGAGGTATCTATTTTTATGACCCCGATGGATTTATGGTTGAAATTCGCTGCGATGCGATTGAATGAGACTTCGCTGAAGTTGTGAATAATCGGGAATCGGGAATCGGGAATCGGGAATCGGGAATCGGGAATAAAAATTAAGGCAAATAACCTTAGTTTGACATAACCAACTTGATCCACGAGTTAGGAGACAGGAGTCATGATTTATAAGTCAAAGTTATGTTCTTGGAATAAACAAAATTGAAATTATCTTTGAAACCCAAAACTAACTAAAATTACTTATTTATGTTCCCTGATACCTGCTCTCTATTCTTAACTAATTTGATCGCCTTGGGGATTCCTAATCCCGACTCCCGACTCCCGACTCCCGATTCCCGATTCCCTGTTCCCTATTATCTCCTGCAATATTTAACGTAAAGACTTCTGCTTCTTTTCAAAATACTGTTGATGATAGTCATCAGCTAAATAATAGTCGGAAGCTGGTTTAATTTCAGTGACAATATCCTTATCAAACTTACCAGAAACTTGCAGCTTTTGTTTTGACAGTCTTGCCAACACTTCTTGTTCCTGATTGTGGAAAAATATCACCGATCGATACTGTTCTCCTCGATCAGGACCTTGACGGTTTAATGTCGTAGGGTCATGGATAGACCAAAATAGGTCAAGTAATTGTTCATAACTAACTTTTTCCGGGTCATACTCCACCTGTGCCACTTCCGCGTGACCGGTTATTCTTGATAATACATCTAGATAGCATGGGTTAGGAAAATGTCCGCCCATATAACCAACAGAAGTTGAGACTACTCCCTTCACTTTCCGAAATGCTGCTTCTACTCCCCAGAAACAACCACCACCAAATGTCGCTTTTTCCATCTTTGTTACGTAGTTAAACAGTAAATTTTGCGTAGGGTGCGTTAGGGACGGGCTCGCCTTCATTTTCCGCGTCGTAGCCAGTATTGGAAAAGCCCGTCCCGTAACGCACCGCTAATATTGGGACAGCCCTTCCGAAAATTGTCACGGGCAAGATGCCCATTCCACCCACCGGGTTAAACAGCTTTTAGGAGATGCACCCGTTATTGATCAATCATTGCTCAGGATTTATTCATTATATAGTAGTTGTCAATTTTTGAGGGAATCGGGAATCGGGAATCGGGTAAAAATAATGTGTATATTATTAGGATATAAACTGATAGCTTATAGCTGATATTTTTAACTATAAACTATAACCACTATCGTATTTTTTTTGTTTGTAACAAAATGTTTAAACTAAAAAAATAGCCTTGACTTTTTTCAAGATATTAGTAATAATAAAAATGTCCCCATAAGATGTTTATACAAAAAGCCGCGCTTTCAAGTTGACGCTACAAGCGCGGCTTTATCCCCAGTCACAAGCTATGTGTGAGGTAATTCTATGATGCCAAAAAAACGGTCAGTAGATCATCTGGTTCACTGTCAGCGAGCCCTAGACCGGCTTGCCCAAATTGCTGAAAGCCAATCCACACGCCCAGATTCAATGCCTCGTGCCATCACTGAGCGAGAGGAAATTTTGATCTACCTATACAGCAACTACCGACTGTCCATGACTCCCCAGGCGTTTTACGGCAAGTGGCAAGTCAATCAAGAAGACATGGGTAACATCTGCTGCCGCTCAACTTACGCCGTAAATAGCTGGCTGGCCCAAGGTGCTCGCTATAAAACTCCTAATGCCGATTCCTTATACCATCTGGCTTTAATGGATTTTGTTTTGGAGAATTTCGAGGCAATTCCTAAGGAGTTGTTGAATCGAGTTTGCTCTAAGGTTGAATAAGGTTGAAGGTTGAATGTAGAATGTAGAATTTAGAATGTAGAATGTAGAATGTAGAATTTAGAATGGTGAATTAAGAATGTAGAATGGTGAATGTAGAATGTAGAATTTAGAATTTAGAATTTAGAATGGTGAATGTAGAATGTATAATAGTGAATTAAAAATTAGACCTCTTGCATCTCATCAACCTTGATGAAGACAAGGCAAAAGGTATAAATTTTGATTTAAGCACCTAAACAAAATTAATTTGCTACTACCAATCTCTGTAACCCTTACAGTGTAAGGCTTTGAGTTTTTAAAAATGTGTAATTAATTTTGTGCACCTGCTTATATACATTCTAAATTCTTAATTCTACATTCTAAATTCTTAATTTTCCATTCTAAATTCTAAATTCTAAATTCTATATTCTATATTCCCTAGCCTATTTGCGTCATTTCATTGAAACTGAATTCCTCAACCGCGCCATCAGTTGCAGCCATGTAATCTTTCAGGTGCTGGGCACCCATATGCTTCTGCCACAGCTCACGGGATTCCCAATTTTCAAAAAACATAAAGTGAGCTGGATTTTCATTGTTCTGATGCAAATCGTATTGCAAGCAGCCCTCTTCAGCACGAGTGATGTCGATCAACTTTTTAAGCTCAGTCTTTACCAGATCAATTTTGTCATCTTTAGCTGTGATATGAGCAACAAGAGTCAATT
>NZ_JAAHIE010001229.1:0-1383 GCF_010671945.1 Moorena sp. SIO4E2 | reverse complement strand
AGTTGGCACTGGATGGGACAACCGGTCAAATTTGGGTAGAGCCTTCTGAGGAACGGAAGCAAGAATTACAGCTACAGAGCAACAGTAAGGATGAATTACCGACGGAGGTAATTACTCAAGATGGACACAAAATTCCCTTGATGGCAAATGTTTTGGGAGAAGCTGATGCTAAATTCGCTCTCGATTGTGGTGCTCAAGGGATAGGTTTACTAAGGACCGAGTTTCTTTATCTGGAACGCTTAACTATTCCGAGCGAAGAAGAGCAGTTGGCAACCTATCAAGCCATTGCGGAAATTATGGGTACCCATCCCCTAACGATTCGTACTTTAGATATTGGCGGTGACAAGCCCATTCCCTTCCTGAATCTAGCGTCTTCTGATGCTCCCTCTGCTCGGCACACCCCAGAGCCTAACCCTTTCCTAGGATGGCGGGGAATTCGTCAGAGTTTGGATTGTCCAGAGATGCTCAAAATCCAACTGCGGGCGATTCTACGAGGGAGTTATGGAGACAACATTAAGGTGATGTTTCCCATGGTTTCCTCAGTAGAAGAGGTACGGGCTGCTAAGGAAATCCTAGCAGAGGCTAAAGCTGAGTTGCGCCAAGAAGGGTATGGTTTTAATGAACAGATGCCAGTAGGGATTATGGTAGAAGTCCCCGCAGCAGTAACCATGGCTGATCAGTTAGCAGCTGAAGTGGACTTTTTCAGCATTGGTACTAATGATTTGAGTCAATATGTAATGGCCGCTGACCGTACTAATCCCAAGGTGGCGAAGCTAGCTGATGCCCTTGAACCGGCTGTGCTACGGATGATTCAACAAACGGTAACTGTTGCTCATCAAGCAGGGATTCCAGTTAGTGTCTGTGGTCAGTTGGCATCGAATCCAGTAGGGATACCGATTTTATTAGGGTTGGGGGTGGATGAGTTGAGTGTGAATCCACCTGCGATCGCTACTGTGATGTCAGTTATTTCACAGTTGACTATCAACCAGGCCGAGATGCTTGCTGGTGAGGCGTTGCAGCTAGATTCCGCTGTTGGGGTTAGAGAATATATTATCAACCAACTGGACAGGTCCGTTTGAGTCTTGGCAGGGTTGATATAGCGCTACGAGCAAGGGCTTTAGGCAAGAGGCATGCATGCTAGAGGCAAAAAAAAAGAGGCAAAAAAAAAGAGAGCCGTGTTACTGACTCTCTCGATCATCAGGGTGCATCTTATATTTCAAATATACCTGAGCAAATGAGGGGTGTCACCCCTCATGGCAAAAATCAGCCAAATGGCTTAGTTTGTAATGTGGTACTGCAAAGCTGATATCCCTCACAAGACAGGGATTTAGGTTTGAACAGTTAAAATTAGGAAGCATTACCAACCCCAGACCTATGTTCGAG
>NZ_JAAHIE010001228.1:0-1388 GCF_010671945.1 Moorena sp. SIO4E2 | reverse complement strand
TTTTGGAAGCAGAGGAAAGGGAGTGGAACGCGGAAGATGCGGTGGGGGAATGGGGAAGTATCAGTGCGAAGGTGATGCGCACCTTAGAATCTGGACAATACCAGCCCGAAACGGGAAGGATAGAAATGGGGCAGCACGGGAAGTTTTCTTTTGGACAGCCGGGAGATAGAAGCAGGCTTGGGGCGAATCACGGTGGGCAAATGGTAGTGCAGCCGAAAAGGAATATGGTGCAGCGAGCAGCACAACCGTTGACGGGGGATACGTTGACCTATGGCGAAAGCATGAGGGCAGAGAGGAGCGTAAAGGAAAACAAAACTGGCTTGCCTGATCGCCTCAAGGCAGGGATAGAGAACCTCTCTGGCTACTCGATGGATGATGTGAGGGTGCATTACAACTCGTCGAAACCGGCTCAATTGCAGGCATTGGCTTATGCACAGGGGACGGAGATACATGTTGGGCCGGGGCAGGAGAAGCATTTGGCTCATGAGGCGTGGCATGTGGTGCAGCAGAAGCAGGGGCGAGTGAGGAGCAATAAAACCAAAAACGGAGAGCGGATCAATTTCAACAGGGTTAAGGAACGGGAAGCGGACAGAATGGGTGAGAAGGCGCAAGCGGTTTCAGGGCGTGTAGGGGAGGAACCCGGGCAGAAGATGGTTCGAGACAGACAAAAAGAGTCTAAGGTGACAGAAATAGATGATTGGATGGGCGACGATGCGACTAAAGGAAGGACAGAAAAAAAACCGATAAAACCAAAAACAAAAAAACCGAAAAGACGTTTGTTCGGGTCAGCAGAAACAATACAATTAACCGATACGAGTTTGGGTAGTAGAGAAGGGGGCGTGGTTGACGACAGTACGCCTGTAGGGACTGTAGTAGAGATTCCTAAACAGCATAATCAATCATGGTATAGATGGAGCAAGGAAGACCTTGTAAATAATGGATGGGATTCTGTCACAGCCGCTCAAACCGCAATCGCAATCAATGATGTCTATACAGAGCGATCAGAGCTAGTAATTACGAAAGTTCCTGAAGGAAGTTATCACAAGGAGGGAGAGAGTTGGGTACAACCAAAGAAGGAGAAAGGGGCAAAAAAAAGCAGATTCAGGATCGCAAATAAATTCCTGGCTAGGGTAACCAACTATTAGGGAAAAAAAGGTACATAGGGATGGGGCCGACAGGTCCAACGAGGAATTGTAAAACCATGTTTCCTATAAAAAATCAAAAGGAAAAAACAAGAGCGGAGGTAGAAACCAAACCAGTGGCACAGATTCGCTGGAGGAGGATGGTGTGGTAATGGAGCAAACCCGAGAGGATGGTGTGTGGGTGTAACTCGTAGAGCATGTGGGTGGAGATCACCACAATGGTAGAGAGGTTGTAAATATTAACCA
>NZ_JAAHIE010001227.1:0-1390 GCF_010671945.1 Moorena sp. SIO4E2 | reverse complement strand
TGGAATTGGCCAAACAAGCAGGTGGTAAATATTATCATTTACCGAAAGCAAATGATAAAGCGATCGCAGCTATGACTAAGAATGCGATCGCAGATATTACATCTCGGTAATTAGCAAAGGGAATAGGGAATAGGGAATAGGGAACAGGGAATAGGGAACAGGGAATAGGGAATAGGGAACAGGGAGTAGGGAGTGCTCACGGCTGTTCGCGTAGCGTGGCCATTCGCGTAGCGTGGCCTAAAGGCCAAGGCCAACGGCTGATAGCTGTTGGCGTAGCCTGGGCGTAGCGCATATGCTTACCTAGGATATTTCTTGGGCCAAGGGGTTTCTATAGCGTTTCTCATAGCTATGAGGTACACATTATTTTTTCCCTCTTTCCTCTTCCCACTTCCGACTTCCCTCTTCCGAAGTCCCTGCTCCCTGCTCCCTGTTCCCTAAAACCTAGAGATTTGTACCTCATGAGTAGAAGAATTGCTATAGTGAGTAAAGTTGATAGAATTTGCCCAAAAGATGACCGAAAAATCTAAGGGCGCAAGCCCCTGAATTCTATTCATGGGGTTAGCCTTTGAAAGTTACCGTAAGAATAGTGGAGCCTTAATCAATAAGTTTTTTACCCTTTTCTGCATAGCCTGCCAACCATAAAGGCTCCACTATTCTAAGGTTTCGTCTTTTGAGGGAATTTATTCCCTGATCAATCTCCGGGAACTTTTCTCGGAAGACATCAACTATAATAATAAGTAAATTCAACAAACTAAGGAGGTGATTAAAAGTGTTTGTAATGGAGTTCAAAGCTGTACTCAAAAAGTCCCAAAAAGTCGCAATAAATGAAGCTCTTAGGACAGCAAAATTTGTCCGCAACAAAGTGCTTCGATATTGGATGGATAACAGAGGGGTCGGCAAAAAAGAACTCTACCGTTACAACACTCAACTCAGGGATGAATTTAACTTTGTCAAAGAACTTAATAGTCATGCCTGTCAAGCTTCTGTAGAAAACGTAGAACGGGCGATTAAGCGCTTCTACGACAACTGCCAGAAAAAGGTACCAGGTAAAAAGGGTTATCCTAAATTCAATAAACATTGTCGCTCCGTTGAATATAAGCAATCTGGGTGGAAGTTTTCACCAGATAAAAAGTCTATTATATTTAGCGATAAAAAAGGAATTGGGAAGGTTAAACTCAAGGGTAAATGGGACTTGTGGCAGTTTGAACAGAAGCAAATCAAGCGGGTTCGGATAGTACGTCGAGCTGATGGTTATTATGTTCAGGTTTGCGTCAAAGTAGACAATCATGAAGAACTAGAGCCAACTGGGAACACCATCGGTTTAGATGTCGGACTAAAAGATTTTTATACGGATTCCGACGGACATGCTGAACCTAATCCACGGTTCTAA
>NZ_JAAHIE010001226.1:0-1390 GCF_010671945.1 Moorena sp. SIO4E2 | reverse complement strand
TGTTTTTGAAGAGGAGCCAGAGGAGGATGAAGAGAAATTACAACAGTGGACATTTGAAACCCCTACTGTTAACCATCACGGGGAAATCATTAAAACCACAACCTACACCGCCTCTTACTTCACCCAAACCCTAAGCGATAATGTCGAATTGGAAATGGTGGCTATCCCTGGAGGAACCTTTACCATGGGTTCCCCTGAAAGGGAAAAAGATAGCCGTAGTCGTGAACGTCCCCAACATAATGTCACACTCCAAGCCTTCTTTATGGGGAAATATCCTGTAACCCAAGCCCAATGGAAAGCGATCGCATTAATGACAGACTTGAAAGTAGAAATAGACTTAGATCCAGACCCCTCACGCTTTAAAGGGGATAACCGCCCCATTGAAAGGATCAACTGGTATGAAGCAGTAGAGTTCTGTGACCGGCTTTCTCAGCTAACCGGAAGGGAGTATAGACTGCCTTCCGAAGCCCAATGGGAATATGCTTGTCGAGGGGTTAGAGAACCTCTCAACCTCGAAAACGGAGAATCCTATCCCCCATTCTACTGTGGAGAGACGATTACCGGACAGTTAGCAAATTACGATGCCTCATACACTTATGCGGATCAACCGCAAGGAGAAGAAAGCAAGGAAACCACCCCTGTGGATCAATTTCTTCCAAATCCCTTTGGGTTATATGATATGCACGGGAATGTTTGGGAATGGTGTTTAGATGATTGGCATAAGAATTATGACGGTGCGCCCACTAATGGCAGTGCTTGGATTGAAAATAATGAAAAGAATTCATATTCACCGCTGCGGGGCGGCTCCTGGGCTGACATTCCTGTTTACTGCCGTTCTGCGATTCGCGACGACCTCGATAGGCGCGCTGTCCGCAACTTCATTAATGGTTTTCGTGTAGTGTGCGTATCCGGGAGAACTGGATGAAGTCAGAAGTTTGAAGTTTGACTAATTATGGCCAAACTAACCATAAAACGCCCAAAACAAACCTTTCGAGGCTACAGAGAATACATCAACGGTATAGCTCTCGAAATGGTCTTAATCCCTGATGGAACCTTCACCATGGGCGCACCGGAGAGTGAAGAAGGCAGTCGTGGCAAAGAAAGACCCCAACATCATGTAACTATTTCCTCCTTTTTAATGGGACGTTACCCGATTACTCAAGCTCAATGGCAAGCGATCGCATCTCGATCTGAACTTAAGGTCAATCAATATTTAGATCCAGACCCCTCTTATTTTAAAGAGCCCTATCAAGGGATAGATAGATGGCAAAGACCTGTTGAACAAGTCAATTGGTATGATGCAGTAGAGTTCTGTGACCGCCTTTCTAAGCTAACAGGAAGGGATTATAGACTACCTTCTGAAGCCCAATGGGAATATGCCTGTCGAGGG
>NZ_JAAHIE010001225.1:0-1392 GCF_010671945.1 Moorena sp. SIO4E2 | reverse complement strand
CACCAGGGTAGGTCTGATCAAGAACAGGTGAGCAGTTATTGGCTTACTTGTGGCAGTAATGATGGGACTATTAAAGTTTGGAATACTCACACAGGTCAGTGTATTAAAACCTTGATTCCTGATCGACCTTACCAAGGTATGAACATCACAGGAGTTACCGGTTTGAGCCTAGCACAGAAGTCAGCATTGGAAGCCTTGGGCGCGCTGAGTTGATGTCAATAAGATGGGAAATAAACTGGTGATTCCAGATGAAAATTGTTTTTAATTCTTCTCCTTTGATATTTCTAGTACGATTAGTTTTTTTGACGAAGTTCATTGATTCTGAGGATAAATTTTATTTACCGCAAGTTGTCAAAGAAAAAATTAATGGGAAGAATAATTAAGCGAGTGCTTTTGAGTCTCTAGCCATTGCTCATGAGCATCCTTATCCCCACCAAATGAATCTACAGATCCCTATAGTTTGTGCTATCGGGCAAATCAAATACGAGGTCAAATTGGGTATTAGGGACTCGCTGACGCCATAACTGAAGATGTTCCTCTGGGTCGGAGCAAGTGTAGTAGCAACTGATAATTACCCATTGGGTTGGGGGAACTATACGGGTAACTGCCCAAGCTTGCAAGTTTTGTGGATAAGCCATAATGGAGCTATCTCCGTTAAACAATGGAGTAGTAGGCAGCCCATCAACTCTTACGGCTCGGCACGTTGGCTTTCCCTAGCCTACCTCATCGCTGGAAAAATAAATTTATAAATTTTGTAAAAAAAATCATTGATGCCAGAATGGAGTAAAGTTGTTTACTGGTAGTAGGACTGTGGCTGAAGAATCAATACGGGTTTATCTATCCAAAGATAAAAAAAAGAACTTTAAAGCAGCTTGTGTTATGCAAGACAGGGACATGAGCGATGTTGTCAATGAATTAATTGACAAGTGGCTTGACCAAAATGGTGTGTATATACACGGAGAAAAGGAGACATGAATAAATCCTGAAACCTTAGCGGTAATAGATTTACAGGCTTATGCGATCGCGCAGCGTCGGCTTTGCCGAATCGCATTTGAGTATCTCTGGTTATATTTCATTTTGATGCCTGACTATAATCCTGTTAAGTCTGGCCTTAAAACCATGCTGAGCCAGCATACTATGACAGAGAACAAAGTAAAAGGCGCAAACACAGTAGTGATTCTCCCTTGGAGGCTCTAAAAATTGAACGCACCAATTTTTCTCAAGACGAATTAGCGATCTACTGTGGTATTCCTCGTGCGACTTAGCAGCGCTGGGTCTCTGGTAGGACTGAGGCTAGACCAACGCTGCGGCAACTGAAATTGCTGTGCCAACGACTAGGGATTGAGCACATCGATCAGCTGCCAGAGGAATTTGGACCACCTAGTAGCGCTG
>NZ_JAAHIE010001224.1:0-1392 GCF_010671945.1 Moorena sp. SIO4E2 | reverse complement strand
TCGCGTTACTGTTGACAGGGAAATTATGCGTTCGCGTAGCGGCTCTTTCAGAGAATCGTGTAGCAGATCCATTGGAGTTACCCCAGCCAAGCTGCGTGATCAAACCAAACGTGATTCAAGCATCTCTACCAACCTGCGAGAGCTCCTCGATTTTTGGCATTGCTGAGGGGCGGAATGAATATGAGTGGGGTGGGCATCCTGCCCGCGCGAAAATGAAACGGGCAAGATGCCCGTTCCACGGCAAGATGCCCGTTCCACAAAACTATTAAAATCATTCCATTATTAAGCAACGCCCAAAAAAAAAAGGTACCCTCAAGGGTACTGTGAAGCCAGAGTTAGATCTGACATTCTAGAAATGTGTTGATTGAAATGAATTGCACCAAGAGGTAAAACCCATGCCTTACAAATACTATAACCCCTGTGTGTTCCAAGTTCCGATCAAATTAGAAGTACCCATTGTTCTCGACATCGCTGTCGCTGCTAAGCGTAAGTGTTTTGATAAATATGAGGAAATGGAGATCGAAGAGAACGGAGCGGCTACTGATCAGTCCCCCGAACCAGTTACCAGTTAGTCCCTTCAGCAATCTTTGACAGGAATCTTTAACCGCTGGCTTTGAATTAGTTCATTTTTATTAATTTCTGCAATACCCCTAGGCTGATCAAGCCAGGTTTTTTTTAACAGCGTTGCTGAGTATGGGTATGATTTCGCCCCCCTAATATCAAGTCTGGTTGAATACCCATAATTAAGGAGAGGGTGGGAGGTGTGGGGAGATAGGGAGATTTTTATTAAGGGTAATTATCCTGACATGATATAACCCCCCAACTTTGGGTGGAACGAAACTCTCTTTCGTCCCCCAATTTTGGGGGATAATTGGGGCAGTAGCCAAATAATACCAAGAAATTCATACTTAAATTCAGCACCCAATTGAAAACTGCTATAATTTTTAATTATGCCCTTTGTAAGTAATCGGTATTAAATTTATCAGTATAAAAATTTGGTATTATTGAGCTTAAATATTGAGTAACACCTATAGCATTATAGATCAATAGTTAGGCTATATAAAAACTATAGAATAGTAGTAAAAATGATACCAATTGTCCCCCCTAAAGTTGAAGTAGTAAAAGATATTGTCCTCGGTTTAATAGAAAATAGTTATTCTAGATCTGAGGTAAAAGAATGGATCATCGGCATGCAAAAAGAGCATTCTATAATCTTCCCTGGTTGCATGAGCTTCGGGATGAAAAATAGATTTGCTGAATTTGTAATGTTTGCTTTGTTCTGCATTAATGAGGTCGGGGTTGGAAAATTTGATAGTCCTGGTGAACAGTTTATTCGAGATGTAGATCTTGAAGAATATCTAGCTTGCTTAAACGAAGAAGATTGCACAGAAA
>NZ_JAAHIE010001223.1:0-1395 GCF_010671945.1 Moorena sp. SIO4E2 | reverse complement strand
ACTTCCCACTTGCAGCAGCATTCAAACAAACCCTGATTACCACTGAACCCGTGCAATTAGATGCAATGGCAACCTACAAGTTGTATGGCATGGGACTGATTAAGCAGCACGGGAATCAGGTGACACCCCGTTGTGAACTCTATCGAAAGTATTTTAAAGAACGTCTAGAAGTTGAAGGTCGAGTAAAAAGGCAATAACCAATGGCAGCTTACAATTATTACCAAGTTGGCGGGAGTTTAAGATACAAACACCCCACCTATATCGAGCGGCAAGCCGATAAAGATCTCTATGAAGGGTTAAAGAATGGAGATTTTTGTTATGTTTTGAACTCGCGTCAGATGGGTAAGTCCAGCCTGCGAGTCCGCATGATGAAAATACTAAAAGAGGAAGGAGTAAAATGTGCCTCTATCGATATGGGGAGACTAGGTAGCCTTGTCACTCCAGAAAATTGGTATGGGGGAGTTGTCTCTGAGTTATGGAGAGGTTTTAGTCTTTCTACAGATATTGATGGTGATCGCATTTGGTGGCAGCAGCAGGGATGGCTACCGCCAGTACTGCGCTTGAGTCGGTTTATCGAAGACGTATTGCTAGCTCAATTTTCAAAAAATATTGTCATTTTTATCGATGAAATCGATAACATTATCAAGATTAACTTCAAGGATGACTTTTTTACCTTTATCCGCACTTGCTATAACCAACGGGTAGATAATCCAGAGTATGCTCGTCTTACCTTTTGTCTGCTAGGAGTAGCAACACCATCGAATTTGATTCAAGACAAAAAACGCACCCCGTTTAATGTGGGTCGAGCAATTGAACTAACTGGCTTTACCCTAAAGGAAGCAAGATTACCTTTAACTAGAGGCTTAAAAGAAACCGTAGACAATCCTGATAAAGTCCTAGGAAAGGTATTACATTCGACGGGAGGACAACCTTTTTTGACTCAGAAATTGTGCCAGTTGATTGTTCAAAATGCAGAAAGTAAAAGTTTAAATATTGAGCAATTGATTCAAAAGTACGTCATCGACAATTGGGAAGTGCAGGATGAACCAGAACATTTGAGGACAATTCGCGATCGCCTTCTCAGTAATGAACTTCGCGCCGTTAAACTTTTGGAACTTTACAAGCAAATTTTGCGTTTTGGTGGGAGTAGCACTAATAACAATACCGATGAAGTGGAATTACGACTATCGGGTTTAGTAGTTAAGCAAAATGGTCAATTAAAAGTTTATAACCCAATTTATCAGCAAGTTTTTAATCTGGATTGGGTTGAAAACCAATTAGTATCCCTCTGGCTTTTGTTCCAACATCCAGGAAGCGCTAAAGATATCCCTGTTCCATCTCCCAACCTCCCAGACTTAACCAAATTTTTCTGGTTTTGTGTAATTTTGCTAGCTA
>NZ_JAAHIE010001222.1:0-1396 GCF_010671945.1 Moorena sp. SIO4E2 | reverse complement strand
GAAATTTCAGGGTTTTCCATCTTCTGAGTATCGAACCTAACTAATTCCTGAGAAATGCCAGTTATCGGACAAAATCGAGTAAGTTTTTTTACCCATGTGAGAATATTATGAACTCTCGACATTAGACCTCTCCAAAAAACAAACTTATGGTAAAATAAGATAAAATTAATCACTTTTATCAACCTCAAAAACCATGAGCTACACTTGGAACTACATCCAAAAAAATCCTAAACAAACAAAAAGATTGCTAGGAATAAATTATGAGCAACTCTCTCAACTGATAGAACAAGCTAAGTTATTACATCGTCAACATCAAGAAAAAATTGAAAATCAAAAAGTCCGGCTAATAAAGCCTGGGGGAGGTGCTGGACAAAAATTATCAATTGAAGACCAAATAGTCTTGACATTAATTTACTTACGACATCACATAAACTTTCAACTTCTCGGACTACAGTTCCAGGTGAGTGAATCTAAAGCAAACTCTACTTTTAACTACTGGCAATCTATTTTCAGGGAAGCTCTACCAGCTTCTTTGTTAGAACAAGTAAAAAAGTACGAAGAATCCGAGGATATAATTCAAGAAGCCTTAACTGAGTATGAGTTAATAGTAGATAGCGCAGAACAAGTCAGAGAAAGACCTTCAGACTATAATCAACAAAAATTATTCTATTCTGGCAAGAAGAAAAACCATACATTTAAAAATCAATTTATTGTTTTGCCAAAAGGGGAAGATATAGTGGATGTAGTGGTCGGTAAACCAGGCCCCAAAAGTGACATAAATATTTGTCGGGAAAGTTTAAAAAAATTTGATGATAAACAACGACTGAGTGGGGACAAAGCTTATCTAGGAGAAGAACAAATAAGAACTCCCCATAAAAAGCCAAGAAATGGTGAGTTAACCTCACAGCAAAAGAAATATAACAAGCTATTATCTTCAAACAGAATATTTGTAGAACATGTGATTAGGTTGGTAAAAATTTTTAAAATAGCGGGAGAAAGGTTTCGCCTAAATTCTAATAAATATTCTGGGGTGATTTTGACAATATGTGGTTTGGTAAGATTGAGAACAGGAGCCTTAGTATTACAAGTAACAAAAGCCTCGGAAATTGCTGAAACAATTGAGGTTGTCTATGCTCATAGTTTTAGTGCTAAATTAACATCAATAGCTTCTTAAGCTTATTATAGCGTTAATTCAACGTAAAATTGACTTGGTCAATTTGATCGCTGAAAAGCAGTGCCTGAGAAAGTTTCAAGTTTTTGGAGAGGTCTATTAGACTGGGAGCTAACCACCCATCAGGACGTTTACGGTTAAGAAACCGTGGCTGTCGATAACGAGTTTTGCGGTTTCTACGAGAACTTCTCAACTTTCTACGTGAGGTTAAACCATCTCGAATTT
>NZ_JAAHIE010001221.1:0-1397 GCF_010671945.1 Moorena sp. SIO4E2 | reverse complement strand
ATTACCTGGAAAGCTGATTATGTAGCAGTTGTTAGTGACGATGAGAGCAAGGTAGATATCACCGGCTGGGTAACGTTGGACAATCGCAGCGGTGCTACCTATGAAAACAGTCAGTTGCAGTTAATCGCTGGGGATGTTCGTCGGGTGGAAGAATATGAACAAGCACAAGTGATGATGTTAAAATCTGTCAAGGCACGATCTGCCCAGCCTCAGTTTGAAGAAGAAACGTTTTTTGAGTATCATCTCTACACCTTGGATGGCACAACTACTGTACAAAATAATGAAACCAAACAGATGACATTACTTTCTGCAGCAGAGGTACAGGTAAACCGTAAACTGATATTTGATAGTAGCAAACAGTGGTATTATAGTCGTATAAATCCTCCAGGGCAAGGAGAGGACAGCCACCAGGATAAAGTTAATGTTATCCTAGAGTTGGCTAATACTAAAACTAATAATATGGGGATGCCTTTGCCTAAGGGAAAGGTAAGAGTTTATAAAGCTGATCGGCGCGGTAACTTACAGTTTTTAGGTGAAGACTTAATTGATCATACACCAAGGGATGAGGTGGTCGGTTTATATATTGGTGACTCCTTTGATGTAGTAGGCGATCGCAAACGCACGGCTCACAAACAAATCTCTAACAGGGTGACAGAAGACAGCGTTGAGATTTCCATCCGCAATCGCAAAGAAGACCAAGCACAAGTATGGGTTGTGGAACGATTTAGTGGTGACTGGAAAATTTTAAAAACCAGCCATAGTTACAATCAACTAGATGCAAAAACAGTAGAGTTTCCGATTAGTATCAACCCCGGTGAAGAAGTTAAAATAACCTATAGCGTGATGATCAAATACTAGTGCCCCTCGCACTATATTATTTCAAAGGTTGGTGGGCATTGCTCAGGTGAATTCGGGCAGGGTTGGGAGTTGGTTTCAAGCAATGCCCACCCTACCAAATGCGATCTGCGCTTGGTGGGCATTGCTTATGTGAATTCGGGCAGGTAGGGGAGATGGGAAACAGGCAATGCCCACCCTACCAAATGCTGCTAATGTATGTCATTGAAGGATTGGAAGTTTGAAATAACCAATGCCCACCCTACTAAATGCTTCTATAACTATAGCAATAAAAAAAATCGGTCAAGCTCTGGTTAACTCCAATGCTTGACCGAATTCTATGGTATAAGCTTCCAATACAGCTGAGCTGCACTCAAATCTAGATAACTCTTGATCAATTAGTAGATTCTGATCGAGTTAGCTATCAGCTATCAGCTATCAGCTATCAGTTATCAGTTATCAGCCAAAGGCTTGTGGCCAAGGCTGACCGCTGACCGCTGACCGCTGACCGCACCTCAAGTAGCGTGCGCGTAGCGCATATGCTGACCACAAAACAACTTTCA
>NZ_JAAHIE010001220.1:0-1397 GCF_010671945.1 Moorena sp. SIO4E2 | reverse complement strand
GTGTAGGGGGAAAGCCAACGGGCTTGATTGCTGCCCTCCTCTTGGCTCTATCGCCCCTGTTCATCAATTTTGCCCAAATGGTTCGTATGTACACCCTAGGCACTTGTCTCGGTCTAGGTGGTACCATAGCGCTAGTGAATGCTCTTGAGAATCCTACTACCACCTCAATGGCTTGGTGGGCTAGCCTACGACTGTTGGTAACCCTAACTGCGCCACTCAATGCCACCCTGCTCTTCGCTGACATCTGGTTGGTATGGTTTCGGTTTCGCAAGCAACGGGCTACATTATTAGCTTTCGGCAAATGGCTGTTGCTGGTGATCCTGTTGTGGTTACCGTCTTTGTTCACCCTAGTTTCTGCAACCCTTCCCTTCCTAAGCAATGCCCTTAATCTGATCGCCAAAATTGATCCATCGGCTACTCGACACTCATTTCCCAGTTTTGTGGATGTTTTACGTAAGTTAAAGAACTTTACTGCCTTTCCGTTTCCTTCCACATCGAAGCTGAGTAGCTTGTTTTATCAAGCCTACAGTATACTATTAGCTGGCTTGGTCGGTATTGCCTTAATCCACAAAAACCACAAACCACGCCTGTGTTTGATTGCTGCTTGGGCGTTTATACCATCAGGGATGATTTTTTTAGTTTCTAAGCGATTATGGATAGACCGTTACATACTGTTTTTATCCCCATACATTTTGATTATTCTGGCCGCTGGCTTGATGGGATTGTGGCGTTGGAAACGGATTTTTGCGATCGCAGTAGCAATTATCTATACCATTACCGTTAGCAGTGGGCTAATACGCTATTACACCGTGCAGGATCGCCAAGATTGGCGAAATGTAGCGCAAACGATTAGCATTGGTGAAAAACCTGGTGATACCATCGTGTTATCCATAGGTTCGCGAAAAATGACCTCAGCGCTGGGTCATTACTATAGTGGAGATGCCCCGATCTATTCCCTCAGGAAACTTTGTCCTTCTGATCGAGTCAAAAACCCAGTCGTAGAGGAAGCACTTAATAACTTGCCACCTATTCCCTCGCGGCTCTGGCTACTATGCGGCACAGGTTTTGACGAACAAAAGTTTCGCACTGTTTTCAAAGAACATTTCCAGCTGGAAACACACCAAGAATTTACTAACGAGAACTTTTATAGACAAAATGATTTAATGCATCTATTTCTGCTCATACCCAATTCTCTCAATTCTACTGATTCTCCAAATCCTACTGATATCAAAAACAAATCAACATCGGTCTAAGCTCTAGGGCTTTGATTATTTAGGTAGTATGAAAGCCAACAACCACAAAACAGCAGCGCTCCTAGAGGGAGGAAATTGGTTCCGACCATGGATGCCCATTACCTTAATCTTACTATTAGCGACTGGATTGTACCTCTATCAACT
>NZ_JAAHIE010000122.1:0-16102 GCF_010671945.1 Moorena sp. SIO4E2 | reverse complement strand
ATCAATTGAAGAATTAGAATGTTTGTTAAATCATCTTTTAAATGAAGGAGGGTTAATTATAAAATGGGTACGAAAAATAAAAAACAAAGGCAATGCTGTTATCACAGTTTAAATGCGCAACAGCTTACTGTATTAAAATTGGTAGAAGTACTGTATTAAGTATTCATACTGATACTAAGCTCGACTTAATGGATTTACGCACGATCCCTGGGATCGCAACTCCGTTAAACTCATAAGCCTTAGGCTTTTTGACTCTTGCCAGGTTACTAAGACACCCGATATGGCAAGAGTCTAGTGCTCTGTTTAAGGAAGGCTTAAGAAGTCAGCTTCCCGTTACTCGGTTTTTTTTATAAAGTTTTGTTTAATTAGCTTGACAAAAATAAAAAACAGCTGAAACTTTCCAAGACCGACCATCGTGAATTAACAGGGTGAACTCAAGGAACGATGTTGAAATTCTGCCCATGAAACTCTAACGTTTGGCTGGCTCAAGCTTGGAAGGCAACCGTCATCTGCGCGGAAAAGGAGCGGTTTGGCGAGGTTTGGTGTACAATTCCCGAGGATGTCTCTTAGGTTACCATCAAAACGTTGTGCAAACTAAGCAGTGTTAGGGTCTTGAGGACACTAATATAGATAGATAACACTGGTAACAAAGGCACCAAAGCCTTTAAGGATTAACGAAAGTGGGATCAGGGTCTCAAACATTGGCTTTCAGATGCTGTCTTAAGATCGACAAGATATCCATAGTCTATTCAAAGGGAGGTTGCCAGGTAACGTGGGAAGGAGATTTATGTGGGGCTCGGCTGTGGTAAGTTTGACCAAAGTACTGCTTGATCTCATTGACGTAGTCTTGAATATCCTCAGGTGGCAAGAAGGCAGCGGCGTTTTGAATTATCCAAGGAATTGCTCAGGGTAATGGTCGTATATCTTCTTATCTACCTACAAGATGAGACCTCTTTCGGATAAGATCATAAAACCCCTAAAATCAGTAAGTACTGCTTGAGAGGTTCTAGCTAAAAAGGCTGAGGAATATTTATATGAGCGAAATTTTCACTAAAGTTCAAGGCATCGTTTCAGAACAGTTGGACGTTGAGGCGGACCAGGTTAAGCCAGAATCCAGCTTTGCCAATGATCTGAACGCTGACTCCCTAGACACAGTTGAACTGGTAATGGCGTTAGAAGAAGCTTTCGATATCGAAATCCCTGATGAAGCGGCGGAAAAGATCGACACTGTTCAAAAGGCTGTGGATTACATTACAGAAAAAGTAGGAGCAGGAGCAGAAACTCCAGCTTGATCAGCCTGATTCATTACCGCAAGTTCTGCGTTCACGGTCGATAAGCCTAGTTTTAATGGCATGATGACAAACTTTGAGAAAAAACGGGTCGTTGTTACAGGTCTCGGTGCAATTACGCCGATAGGCAACACTGTGGCTGAGTACTGGGAAGGGTTGTTAAACGGACGCAATGGTATTGGTTTAATTTCCTTATTTGATGCCTCCAAGCACGCTTGTCGTATTGCTGGCGAGGTTAAGGGCTTTGATCCCCATGACTACATGAAGGGTAAGGAAGCAAAGCGTATGGACCGCTTTGCTCAATTTGCGGTTTCTGCCAGTAAGCAAGCATTAGCTGATGCCCAGTTTGAGATCAATGACCTGAACGCAGAACAGGTCGGTGTAATGATTGGCACTGGCATCGGTGGTCTGAAGGTACTGGAAGACCAGCAAACAGTTCTTATTAAACGTGGACCTGACCGCTGTAGTCCGTTTATGATCCCGATGATGATTGCTAACATGGCAGCTGGTCAGACAGGAATTCATACGGGAGCCAAGGGACCCAATAGTTGCCCAGTTACTGCTTGTGCCGCAGGGTCTAATGCCGTAGGTGATGCGTTTCGCTTAATCCAGCGAGGCTATGCCCAAGCCATGATTTGTGGCGGTGCTGAAGCGGCGGTGACTCCCCTAGCAATGGCTGGTTTTGCATCAGCACGAGCTTTATCTACTCGTAACGATACTCCTGAGTCAGCTTGCTGTCCTTTTGATATCGCTCGCAATGGCTTCGTGATGGGAGAAGGTTCTGGGATTGTGATCCTAGAGGAACTAGAACACGCCCTCAGTCGTGGGGCAAAAATTTATGCCGAAATCGTCGGCTATGGCATGACCTGTGATGCCCATCACATGACATCCCCTGTACCAGGTGGCGAAGGAGCAGCCAGGGCTATAGCACTGACGATGAAGGATGCTGGTTTGACGGCCGAACAGGTTAGCTACATCAATGCCCACGGGACTAGTACAGTTGCCAATGATAAAACTGAAACAGCAGCGATTAAAAAAGCTTTAGGAGACCATGCCTATAAAGTAGCAATTAGCTCCACCAAATCCATGACAGGTCATTTGTTGGGAGGGTCTGGTGGCATTGAAGCAGTGGCTTCAGTGATGGCAATTGCCCATGACCAGATTCCACCAACGATAAATTTGAACAACCCAGACCCTGAATGCGATTTGGATTACGTACCCAATTATAGTCGCCAGCAGATGGTAGAAGTAGTGCTATCCAATTCCTTTGGGTTCGGCGGTCATAATGTAACCCTAGCCTTCAAAAAATACCGGTAAAGTGGGAATAAAGTTTGAATGGTTAACGGCTTACTCCGTAGGAGAACCAAAAGGGTAGCCTTTATATTATGGTAGGCATTGGGTGAAGGTAGCTCAAGGAAAAAACTAGTAGTTACAACTACTAGTTAATGATACTTACTGAGTAACCCATATTCCCACGCTTTATGGATTGTTTTCATCCTTGATGCTTCATCTTACACTACCAGAGACGCTATCAGGCGAACATCCTTCATGCTTAGCCAATCCCTATCTCTTGCTGATTGATCCCGGTAATGGGATTATGAGAAAGTACCTTTGGGTCAACCGAGAGCCACCCTTGTTTGAACTCAGACAAATTATTGTTAGACCATAGTACACACATATCCATTAAACAGAAATTATGGCCGTTGCAACCCAGTCTCTCGAAGAACTTTGCATCAATTCCATCCGCTTCTTGGCGATTGATGCTGTAGAAAAGGCCAAGTCTGGTCATCCTGGGCTGCCCATGGGGGCGGCTCCTATGGCATTCGTGCTTTGGGACCGTTTTATGCGGTATAACCCCAAAAATCCCAATTGGTTCAACCGCGATCGCTTCGTCTTGTCGGCTGGTCATGGCTGTATGTTGCAATACGCCTTACTTTACCTAACTGGCTATGATGGTGTAACCATAGACGATCTTCAGCAGTTCCGCCAGTGGGAATCGGTTACACCTGGACACCCAGAAAACTTTGAAACCGATGGGGTTGAAGTAACTACTGGTCCATTGGGACAGGGAATTGCCAATGGTGTGGGTTTGGCAATGGCAGAAGCTCACTTAGCTGCTAGGTTCAACAAACCGGATGCTACCATTGTCGATCATTACACCTACGTCATCCTTGGTGATGGTTGCAACATGGAAGGGGTGTCTGGTGAAGCCTGTTCTTTAGCGGGTCACCTAGGACTTGGTAAACTCATCGCTCTCTACGATGACAACCATATTTCCATCGACGGCTCTACGGACTTAGCCTTTACTGAAGATGTGGGTAAGCGCTTTGAAGCGTATGGCTGGCACGTCCAACATGTAGAAAGTGGTAACACTGATCTCGAAGCTATCAATGATGCCATAGCAGCAGCCAAAGCCGTAACAGATAAGCCGTCTTTGATTAAGGTAACCACCACCATTGGCTATGGTTCTCCTAACAAAGCCAATTCACATGCTGTCCATGGTGCAGCTTTAGGTGGGGATGAAGTGGAGGCCACTCGCCAACACCTGGGATGGGAATATGAACCCTTTGTAGTTCCAGATGATGCTCTCAACCATTTACGGAAAGCTGTGGAACGGGGTACGGAAGCGGAAGCTGCCTGGAATCAAACCCTAGCTGATTACAAAACAAAGTATCCTGAACAAGCAGCAGAATTTGAGCAAATTACCAGTGGCCAACTCCCGGAAGGATGGGAAAAAGCCCTGCCCACCTACACGCCGGAAGACAAGGGAGTAGCAACCCGTAAACATTCTCAAGCCACTCTCAATGCACTCGCTCCCGTACTGCCTCAATTGATTGGTGGTTCCGCTGACCTTGCTCCCTCCAATCTCACTTTATTGAACATATCTGGGGATTTCCAGAAAGGGCAATATGAAAACCGGAACCTGCGCTTTGGCGTCCGGGAACATGGGATGGGGGCGATTTGCAATGGCATTGCCCTTCACAACTCTGGTTTGATTCCCTATGGAGCCACCTTCCTCATTTTCACCGACTATATGCGGGCAGCAATTCGCCTGTCGGCTCTATCAGAAGCTGGTGTAATTTGGGTAATGACCCACGACTCGGTAGCCTTAGGTGAAGATGGTCCGACACACCAACCTGTGGAAACCATTGCTTCCCTAAGGACTATACCAAATCTGGTAGTCCTTCGACCTGCTGATGGCAACGAAACCTCTGGGGCTTATAAGGTAGCTATTGAGCGTCGTAATGCTCCAACTCTCATCGCCTTTACCCGACAAGGTCTACCTAACCTAGCTGGTAGTTCCATTGAAGCCGCGACCAAAGGGGCTTACGTCCTCTCGGACAGCGATGGCACTCCTGACATTATCCTGATTGGTACTGGTAGCGAAGTGTCACTGTGTGTCCAAGGGGCTGAGAAGTTGCGAGAGGAAGGTAAGAAAGTCCGTGTTGTCTCCATGCCAAGCTGGGAACTTTTTGAAGCCCAGGATGAAGCCTATCGGGAATCCGTCTTGCCCAAAGCAGTGACTAAGCGCCTCGGGGTCGAAGCTGGTGTCAGCTTTGGTTGGTGCCGTTACTTGGGTACCGAGGGTGATATGATTAGCATTGATCGCTTTGGTGTTTCTGCTCCCGGTGGCGTCGCTATGGCGAAGTTTGGTTACACGGTTGAAAATGTAGTCGCTAAAGCCAAAGCATTGTTGGGATAATTAACCCAATATAATCCCTAATTCTACCTAACTCAGCTAGGGGCAACATTTCCCTGGTCATGGCAAGGCAAGACTAATCCTTGTTCTAGTGCCAGAGGGAACAAGGGAGAGGAGAAACTCTCCCTTACCTCGACCACCACCAGGGCTGTTTGGTTTTCCGTTACCCCTTAGGCCATTAGCCAAAAGGGGTAAAGCCTGACTTCACCCTTTTGGCAACGTCAGTCCTGATCACGGCAACCTTGTATATTGGAGTATCGCTAAGATATACTTGGATATACTTGATCATGAGCCAGTAGACCATGACCTGTCAAAATCTCATAGCCAAACAGATCAACACAGACAGTGGTCAGAACTATTTGCGTCTATCTGTTTTTGGGAAAACTCAAAATCTATTTAGACAATCTGGTACTCATTGCGCCAGGTTTCAAGACTCTTCCTACCCAAGCAGATGAATAGGCCATGGGTTATGCTGGAGGAGATTCACTTTGAGACCTTTGAGACCATCCCTTAACCTGGTTGACCTGGGATGCCGACTCAGTTGGCACACGAGTAGCCAAGGCGTTTTTAATGGGATTAGCAAAGTACCTTGGAGAACGTTGAACACGCTGGGCTAGTGTTAACAGCACATAGATGGTGATTAAGTAGCCAGTAGCTAGCAGGGGGATCATTAACGACATATCAATGTATAACATAAGAGTGAACAAGAGACAGATAGATGCAACGTTCTATAGAAATCTGCGGCAAAGCCATCCTAAAACCATATAGTTCTAGGATCTGGTTGCGGATAATCAGGTATGGGATACAGGTGTTTACTGCAGTTGACCGTAACCACCCTCGCCTAGCTAACTCCTGATCTTAAGGTGAGAATCATCTCAACTCAGGCTCCCGATTAGGCAACTTTTGGTGGTTATGTCTGGTTTACAACAAGTTGACTCAGTAGAGATACTGAGAGATATCAGTAGAGATCCTGAGACATAGATGGGATAGAGAGGCTTGTCTTGCCTAAGCCTACTTCTTGGCTATGGTGGGATCACCGAATTTAACTCTCCCCTTACCACGTTTGTTTGGAATTCAGTATGTTAAATCTTTAAAACCCTCAATTATCAGGATAGCACAAAAATCCTGGGTAGCCATACCGAGATCGGTACAGACTTAACAAGTCTATACAATTCCTCAAATTTCCTTCCAGTTATGCCATAAACTCAACAAAATTTTCCTATCGGGGACGGTTAGCTTAGAATTAAGAAAGAAATATGTAAACTTTCGTAACTAACTTCTGAGTCGGCTGATCACATGACCTCAGTGACCTCCCTTTTTGCTTCGGTAGAAGCAGATCTGTATCTATTGAGTGAAAACTTAAAAAACCTGATTGGTGCCAGTCACCCAATCTTATACGCTGCAGCTGAACACTTATTCGGAGCTGGGGGAAAGCGGTTACGACCAGCCATTGTATTGTTGGTCTCACGGGCAACGATAACCAACTCCAAGATTACTCCACGTCATCGCCGTCTAGCAGAAATTACTGAGATGATTCACACGGCTTCTCTGGTGCATGATGACGTGATAGACGAGTCAGATGTACGCCGGACGGTGCCCACTGTTAATAGCTTGTTCAATAACCGAATCGCTGTGCTAGCTGGTGACTTTCTGTTTGGTCAATCGGCTTGGTATCTGGCTAATCTGGATAACTTAGAGGTAGTTAAGCTGCTCTCTGAAGTGATTAAAGATATGGCAGAGGGAGAAATCCAACAAGGACTGAGTCGATTTGACACCACGACAACTATAGAAGGCTACTTGGCAAAGACTTATAACAAGACAGCTTCACTGATGGCTAATAGTGCTAAAGCAGCGGGATGCCTAAGTGGTGTTTCAGATCAGGTAGCCGAAAATTTATATCACTATGGACGTAATTTGGGGTTGGCGTTTCAGATTGTAGATGATATTCTAGACTTTACAGCTTCCACAGATGTGTTAGGTAAGCCCGCAGGGTCAGATTTAGTAAGTGGAAACCTCACAGCACCAGTTTTATTTGCCCTCGAAGAAAAACCCTACCTAGAGGTGCTCATAGAGCGAGAGTTTGCCCAGCCGGAGGATAAAGAACAAGCCTTGGCACTGGTCAGGGATAGTAAAGGAATTCAGCGATCGCGGGAAATGGCTGCCAAATATGCTCAGGCAGCAGTTAAAAATATATCAGTGTTGAAACCCTCAGAATCCAAACAAGCTCTGATTGATCTGAGCGACTATGTCTTGAGTCGCTTATACTAGAACCTTGGGTATACTAGAACATTGGAGATTGTACTCTAAGCATGGTTTGGCATGGGTAATCGGTAATGGATAATCGGTAATGGCTCAGGAGTAATGACAATTACCAATTATCTTTTTCCTGATTACCAAAGCCTTAAAATACTAATGCTGAAAATACTGATGCTGTGTAGGTACGCAGTTTTAGTGCATTACTCCAGATCAACCTGATTTATCGAATTGGGGAGTTTGAGGGGAAAGTGCGATTCGTTGGCTATAAACCTTATCCCACAAGGATTTGGGGGAATAGTCGCTAGGTCAGGAAACTGAACCATGACAACTTGATAACCATGATGGTGAAAATCCATCCGGAGGCGAAACCTTAGAATAGTGGTTTGAAGTTACCGTAAGAATTTTGAAGCCTTATTCCATGAGTTTTATCCCTTTTACCCATAGCCTGTCGCCTATAAAGGCTTCAAAATTCTAAGGTTTCATCTCCGGCCTTATTTCATATAACTTAAACTCATAACTCACAGACTGTCGCGCATTTCGGCGACCCTATTCTTACGGTAACTTCAAACCCTCGCGAAATCCGAGTGACAGCCCTACCCTGATTCATAGGAAGTAACACACCTATGGATTAATGCAAGGGTCGAACAGTGAAGCACTGCAAGCCAAAAAATGGTGTTAGTAACAGGCAAGGGACTCATGGGTACGAATAGGAAGATACGTTTAAATCATCGTTACAAACACGTAGCGAAATAAGGCTGATACGCTACCGACAAAACGTCAATGGAATAAAGATTATAGATTTTTCCCTCTATAACGATTTACCACAATATTCCCGGTGAATAGTATCGCCCTAAAAGTCCGCAGAATGGTTATCAGGAACGAATTAACCCTCACATGTACTCTCAGGAAGGTCGAATATTCTGAGTAGGTAGTTAGCCGCAAGTCATGTGGGGGCGAGATTGAGCTCAGTTGCCAATGCTTAGAGTAATATCTAGGATATGCTGACGGACTCACGTTATAGGAAATGGTGTAGTTGTAAGTAGTAATGAAAATGCCCAATACTCGGGGTTTTTCCCCAAAGTCGGAATGGAATAAGGTTAACTGGCGAAAGCTAGAAAAGACTTTATTTAAGTTACAAAAACGAATATACCGAGCCTCACAACGTGGTGATGTCCGCGTGGTTAGAAAGCTGCAAAAGACTCTGATGAAATCCTGGGACGAAACCTTAGAGAGGGTCGCCTTAATTCATATAACTTAAAACTATTACCTATAACCTGTCGCGCTCAATGGCGACCCTCTCTTACGGTAACTTCAAGGACAGCCAAAATGATTGCGGTCAGGCGAGTTACCCAGGAGAACAAAGGTAAAAAGACTGCCGGAATAGACGGGATTAAAACTTTAACCAATAAGCAGCGTCTCGCCTTAGTAGCCAAAATTAAAGTCTCCACAAAGGCACAACCCACCAGAAGAGTATGGATTCCCAAACCCGGACGGACGGAAAAACGCCCATTAGGTATCCCAACCATATATGACCGTGCTCTACAGGCACGCGGCCATTCAGGCTCTTGAACCTGAATGGGAAGCAAAATTTGAACAAGACCGTGAGACGCATTCCCCCACCTGGCCGCAGGCCACGCTACGCGAACGCTCAGGTTTTGAAGTTACCGTAAGATAGGGTCGCCTTATTAAAAAAGATTTAAACCTTTTCTGCATAGCCTGCTGACTATAAAGGCGACCCTATCTAAGAGGATATCTCCCAAGTTTTTTGATACTGAATTTTGCCCCCCTGACCCCCCAACTTTGGGGGGAACAAGAGTCAATTTGCTTCTAAAAGTCCCCCAGAATTGGGGGACCAACGGGGGCTTGGATGTAGCAAATGAGACTTCTCAGACAACCTCTAAGGTTTCGTCTCCGTGGTTAGTCCACGCCAACAACAATTACTAAAAACCTGGAACATTCATTAATCTCTTGTCGTCTAATCTTTTGTAGACTAAAAATTAACTAAGGATATTTTATTAGACCAGTGAAAGCGCCAGCAAAAGTCATACGAACTGACAAATGGAAACTTAATCCGTCCCCCGAACAGAAAGTGTTATTCGGGGAGACGGTCAAAGTTTATCGTCAGGCTTGTAGGTACTTAGTTGGTATTATTTATACTCATTGGTCTGAACTTGGCGAGTTAACAGCAGATCAGTTAACTCCTGCTGTCGAAAAGTTGATGCATAAAACAGCCAAGCGACCTAATGTAAAATATCCTCAGTTCAATAAGGCTTTTCATAAATTTCCTAGCTATTACCGTCGAGCAGCAATCGCATTTGCAGCTGGGCAGGTTAGCAGTTATGTTACCAGATACCGTGAATGGCAGTCTGGTGTCCGAAAAAGGAAAGGCGTTGCTGAATAACGAAATGGTTTAACTATAAAGGGGGATTTTTTGATATTTTAAATAATAAATAAGAAGTCTAATTGATAACTCCAACATTGGTGATGATTTAGAATAGCAAAGAGTTCGCTGATGTAGTCTGGCTAAATAATGTCTCAATCTGGTATTTTCATTTTCTATGTCTTGATGCAGTCGCTCATGGTTTGTTCGCGTTCGCCTTTGGCGTGGCCTACGGCCAAGCGTCGGCAGGCCTTGAAGTTACCGTAAGACAGGCTTGCCTTAATCAATGGAGGCGCGCTTTCCGCGTGAAGAATTAAATTACGGGGTCGCGCCTCAAGTTTTAACCATGCATCTGCATAGCCTACCAACCATAAAGGCTCCCCTGTCTAAGGTTTCGTCTCCGGGGGAAACCACGGCAATAGCGAGTGGGGGGAACCCCCAAGACCGTAATGGTGCGTTTGACCCGTAATTAAATTCGCCACGGGTCGCACCTCTGCCTCCCCAAGACCGCGCTGCATCGCTTAGATACATTTTTAGGCAAAGCAATTTAGTTTTTTCATCGTAACCACGCTCAGTTTTAACCTCTATAAATTGTCGCCCACATTCGTTGCATTTATATCTTTGTTTTCCTCTTTGATGACCATATTTATGAGTTTTATGGCTATGATATTTAGGGCATTCCATGGTTTTCTTTTTAGAATACCATTTTTTGATTCAGCAACGCCGAAATCCTTTCAAGAATATGGATTGCGGTTTGATATCGAGGAAAATTTCTGGGCGTTGCTGATTATGGGTATGGTTCCGCCCCCCTAGCCCCCCAAGCGAGGGATTGCTCGCTTGGGGGGAACAAAACTCTTAAAGTCCCCCAAGCGAGGGATTGCTCGCTTGGGGGATTTAGGGGGCTTTCATAAAATCAGATAATCGCGCATTCATTCCTTAATTCAGCAACGCCAATTTCTGGGATGACCAGTCCAATGGGAGCGAATGTGCAAAAATCCCAAATTCGCTCAGTTCCTGCTTGATCAAGGGCTTAGGTTCATCCTGGCAGTTGCTACGTTATATGTCACAGCCCCTTGGGGTTGAGGTCGTTGAAACCGGTTTTCGTCGATGGGTAGACACACACTGGCCCAGGAGGAAACAGCTATTTTCGGTAGGGTTTGGAGTGGGTCAAAGCCTCCGAGCGAAAATGGCTGGAGACTGATTCGTCGGGTTCGTTTTACATAGGTGCCCTTGACCTTGGCGAATTAAATTCGCCACGGGTCGCACCTGAGTAATCATGATCCTGACCCAGTGATGGCTTCACGAACACAACATGATAAACGACGGTATCGACTGGAATTCAAAATACAAACGTACGAGTACGTGGTTGATTAGTTTTGTCAGTCAACCAGCCCATCAGGTTCTTGCTTGTATCTGTTCCCGTTCTAAAACCAAACACCAAACACCAAACACTTAACACCTAATTATGATCAGAAAATGTTAAAAAAATCAGTCGAAATTTCATTGTTATAGCAGTTCAAGTTATAGGATTACGATCGAATAGCCTGTAGGAGCGCTTAAGCGTACTTGGCAATTACCGCTAATTTTGTGTCGATAACCCCTCATCACAACAGGGTGTATTTAGGATATCCTATGACTAACACTTATGGGATAGGGTCTTGACTCGGGAGCAGTTATTATGGTTAACTGCTAACAGTTAAGCATGAGGGTAGCAGCGGGCAAGCTTTGTCCTACTCCTAGACGGAGATAGGTTAATTTTTAATGTCGCTCTTTTGTGATTTGTAATAAGTCGTAGTTTGGTCTGTATGGAGTAAGCAGATGGATGGTGCTTTTGGGAGCAAAAGGTTAATTGGTAATCACGCCCATCAAGAGGATGAATTGAACTCAAGGGTAAACTCAAATGCGATCGCAAAATCAAGCTCTATTCTGGACTTGATTTCCTCAAATTCCGATCAAGTCAGGGTGTTTGCCTTCGATATCCGAAGCCAACCTCACTTTCAGGGCAAGAATACACTCCAACCTTGGGCGTCACGAGCCCTAGCTGTAGCTGGTTCAGACGATGTCGTGATGATTCCTGGAAATCTGGATGCAGAGTACTACGACTGGCTGAAAAATCTTGGCTTAGGACCCCAGAAAGTCTTTGCCTTCAACCGTGAAAATGAACCAGCACTGCTCTCAGAGCTGATAATGCAAAAAGCGGATGAAGTAAGAGCATTTCTTGCATCGATTGGAAAACCCTTGGTGTTTGTTCCTTATTATTCGGCAGATCTAGATAAACAGGCGGCGTCAACCATTGATGCCGTTTTTTTTGGCTGTGATCAGTCTATTACCTTAAAGTATTTTGACAAGTCCACCTTTAAGGACCTGTGTCAGTCTCTTGGTATTCCCACAGTACCAGGAACTATCCTGAGTAAATCATCAGACTCTGAGGATTTTGAGACAAAACTGCGACAGGAAATCTTAGGTTGGCTTAAGGATTATGAGACGTTACTGATCCGGGGCGCACAAGGGTCTGTAGGCTCATCACTTTATAAAGTTAACAGCAGTAACCTCGACACTGAGATGCCAAAAATGCTGGCATCGGGAGAGAGTTGTTTTTTAATTGAGCCATTCCTTAAAGTCATTACATCCCCCAATGACCAGTGGATGATTGGCAGCAATGGAGAAATTGCTCATCTGGGAGTGACATGCCAGCTATTTAGTGGGTTAAAACATATCGGTAACGTGAAAGGAAAACCCTATTCAAGACGGATAGAAGGGTTAATTCGCGATTACTCCTTCAAAATCGCCCAGCAGATGCGGGATGATGGCTATCTTGGCATCTTAGGCATCGATTATATTGTCACAGATCAAGGAATATTTCCCATCGAAAATAACGCCCGATTGAACGGATCGTCCTTTGCGTTTTTTATTCTTGACAATTTGTTTGGTTCTAGTGACTACGATGGATGCTGGAAGGTGTTGAGACTTGAAATCGAACCCTGTAGTTTTAGCACCCTCCGGGAAAAGATTGGTTCCTTAATTTACCAGGGTAATGGTAATCCGAATTTTGTCTTTCCTTATGAATTTGACACCTTACGAACTCAAGGGGATGTCACTATACTAATTGTAGCTGAGGATTTACATCACCTGGAATACGTTGAGAAAGAACTATTATCTAAGCTAGAGATAGCAGCTCTTAATTAAAGTATGTCAGCTAATAGCTCACAGCTGAAGGCTCATATATAATTATTTTCTCATTAAACAGTACTACACCAGGCCAATTTGTCTTCATAACTAGAAAGTTATGGTCTACTTTATCCTGATCAACCTCACAAATATAGCTTACCTTAGCTATATTTGTGACTTCGCCTAGGGTAGTAGGGCAATTGCAATGGTATTTCCTAGTTCAGAGTACTATTGTATGAAAACTGGGTACCTGTTAAGCAAAAACTAGTACTAGTTTCTGGTTAACCAGTACTGTTGTGTAACAAACGGGTACCCGTTTATCATTAAGCAGTACTGTTGTGTAACAAACTAGTACTGTTGTGTAATAAACGGGTACCTGTTTCTGGTTAACCAGTACTGTTGTATAACAAACGGGTACCCATTTTTCCTTAACGGGTACTCGTTTCTCGTTAACTAGTACTGGTTTGTAACAAAACAGTACCCATTTCTCATTAACGGGTACTGTTTCTCATTAATGGGTACCCGTTTCTCGTTAACGGGTACTGATTTGTGAGTACGGTAGACTTAATAGCAAGGGAAATGTAGTTTAGCCTCTACTATTAGGTTTTTTCTGACGTTTTTTCTTATGCATGCTCTATCAATTCCAACTTGGATTATTCACATTTCCAGTGTTATCGAGTGGATCGCTGCAATTTGGCTAATCTGGACCTATGGTGAAATTACTGGTAATCGTGCTTGGTGGGCATTGTCTTTTGCCATGTTACCAGCATTGGTCAGTGCTATGTGTGCTATCACCTGGCACTTTTTTGACAACCAACAATCCCTGGAGTGGATGGTTACACTCCAAGCAGCGATGACAGTTGTCGGTAACTGTACCCTTTGTGGAGCAGCTTGGTGGATTTGGCGTTCAGCCTAAGGTTGCTACCAATGCCAGGGATAAGTTGTACGGTAAGCTATCAGCTATCAGCTATCAGCTATCAGCTATCAGCTATCAGCTATCAGCTATCAGCTATCAGCTGACGGCTGACGGCTGACGGCTGACAGCTGACGGCTGACAGCTGACGGCTGACGTTTTACGAATCATTTTGACAACCGTTTTTGCTGATCTTCAGATGATTTCTAAAGAGACATTATTTGCCATTTCCCTATTTCCTTACCTAGGATTATTGTGGTTTCTCACTCGTTCTGGACAAACACCCCGTTTAGCGCTAATCGGATTTTACGTCCTCTTGGTGTTTGTTTTTGTTACCATCCCAGCTGGGATTTATTCCAAGGTAGCTTATCAGGAAGCATTAGCTGATGTGGATTGGCTACATGGCAGTGCTGAGTTTTTTTTAACCCTTTCCAATACTTTAGTAGTACTGGGCTTCCGACAAGCAATTATGGAACATATCGCAAAGGGAACAGGGAACAGGGAACAGGGAACAGGAAACAGGGAGTAGCGATGCAGAGGTGCGACCCGTGGCGAATTTAATTACGGGTCAAACGCACCATTACGGTCTTGGGGAGGCAGTGAGGCCAAAGGGGGTTCCCCCCATGAGCAACTGCCGTGGTTTCCCCCATGAGCGACTGCATCAAGACGGGAATATGGCATTAAAAATTATCACAATTCCTACACGGATTGCTATAAGGGTTTGAAGTAATCAGGTAATTAGATAATGAGGGGATAGGCAGATAAGCTACATAATCTCAAAAAATTCCCTACTGTCACCATCAGTCCTGATCACATCATTGTTTATCTGTTCGTAGATAGGGCAATATATAATTATAGATAAAAGCCCGACTGCTGACCAGTATAATGAGCTACTGTCTCAATCCCACTTGCCCCAATCCCAAAAATCGAGAAGGAACTAAATTTTGCATTGCCTGTGGCTCGAAGTTACTGCTCAAAGAGCGATACCGAGGGATTAAACCTATAGGTCAGGGTGGATTTGGTAAAACCTTCTTGGCTGTGGATGAAGATAAACCTTCTAAGCCTCCCTGCGTGATCAAGCAGTTTTTTCCCCAAGCCCAGGGAACCAATACGGTTCAAAAGGCCGCTGAGTTATTCACCCTCGAAGCGGTACGGCTGGATGAGTTGGGCAAACATCCTCAAATTCCGGAACTGCTGGCGTATTTTTGTCAAGATAGCCAACAGTATTTAGTCCAAGAGTTTATCGATGGACAAAACTTAGTCCAAGAACTGGCAAGTCGGGGTGGATTTAATGAAGCACAAATTCGGGCGCTACTGGATGATTTGCTGCCATTGCTGCAATTTGTTCATCAACATCATGTCATCCATCGGGACATCAAGCCAGAAAACATTATTCGCCGCAGGGGTTCAAGGTCTTCAGTTGTGGGGGGAGCAACTCAGGTCGCTGGTCAACTGGTTCTGGTTGATTTTGGAGCATCGAAAGCTGCTACTGGCACTAGTCTAGGCAAAACTGGGACAGCGATTGGCTCATTTGGTTATGTATCACCAGAGCAAAGTATTGGTAGAGCAGTTTTTGCCAGTGACATCTATAGTCTTGGTATCACTTGTATTCATTTATTGACCGATAGGCACCCCTGTGATTTATTTGATGTCAGGGAGGGTGTCTGGATATGGCGGAACTTTTTGAGTCATCCTATTAGTGATCAGCTTGGTCGCATCATCGACAAGATGATAGCGGGGGCTATTAACCGACGTTATCAATCAGCGACTGAGGTAAGTAAAGATTTGCATCTTCAGACAACTCCCCCAACAGCTCTAAGGCAACAAAAACCAGTTACACCTCTAAGGCAACGAAAACCAGTTACACCAGTCAAATCTACTGTACCATCAAAGCCTGCAGTCGGGGGATTGAATAAAAGGATTGCTCAAGAATTAGAAGAATTAAAGTCTGAAATTATGGGTAATCCGACAACTAAATCAACCCATCAAACCCTTGGTTCTCAGGTGGCTGGTTCTAGTAGTTTACCGAAAACTAAAACTAAACTTGATCGGGAATTGGAGGAGATTCAATCTGAATTTCTTGACTCTTCTAATCCTCAGCAAAATCCTGGTTAAGATTGATAAAGAAGGGAGTAGGGAGTAGGGAGCAGGGAACAGGGCATAGGGCATAGTAAAAAAGAGCTCCGAAGAGTTTTTGATGTTATTAGAAATCAGCAAGATTGTTGGCGTTGCTGAATCTTTGAATAAATAGGAGTAGAGTGGGCATCCTGCCAGCCCCACAATATCGCCGAACAGGCAAGATGCCTATTCCACCTCACTCTTAAAATCATTCTATTATTAACCAACGCCAGATTGTTCATGAACTATTTGTAAATGCTATAGTTTTAGTAAATTGC
>NZ_JAAHIE010001219.1:0-1399 GCF_010671945.1 Moorena sp. SIO4E2 | reverse complement strand
ATCCTTGGTCAAGTCTGCCATCTTTGGACGAGACCCAAACTGGGGCAGAATTGCCGCAGCCGCTGGCCGTGCAGGAGTACCCTTTGAGCAAGAAAACCTGCGGATTCAGTTAGGGGATGTGTTGCTGATGGAAAATGGTCAACCCTTAGGGTTTGACCGTCAACAGGCTAGTGATTATCTCAAGCAGGCTGCTGCTGGTGCTTATCTTAAAGAAGATACGGTTTTAATTCAGATTAATGTGGGCAATGGTCATGGTGTTGGTCAGGCTTGGGGTTGTGATTTGAGTTATGACTATGTCCGGATTAATGCGGAATATACCACTTGATTAGCCTTGTTACCAAAGACGTCTTAAAAAATAACAAACCATAACAAATCCTGATAGCAAAGGGAACAGGGAACAAAAATTATCACAATTCCTACACGGATACCGATAATGATTAATCAATAAACCGGTTAATTGGTTATTGTTTATTGGTTAAGCTGTCCCGCATTTAAACTGCCTTTTATTAAATCAGGAAACCACCCCTGAAACTCTTGTCAATTCTGCATTCTGCATTCTGCATTCTGCATTCTGCATTCTGCATTCTGCATTCTACCTTGCTGTTAGGCATAAAAATTCCTAACAGCTTATTGTTTATTCAAAGACCAATCATAGTTCAGATATTTTATCTTGTAATTCCCCCGCTCAAGATACTCCTGATCCTCTGGACTAAGGTAGTTACTGATAAAGTTTAACACCGCCCGTTGATTGGCGTTACCAGTAAATTTGTCATCGACACCATAGGTTTTTTTCCAATCTTCACCAAACCACTTAAAGATGGAAGAAAGATATACGCTACCTTCTTGACGGTCAATACGAAAGCCATGGGGACTAACTAGAAAATTCTGTGTCTGGTCATCCAGTTGCTGATCGATTTTTTCCCCAGTATAAGGTTCGTTTCTTAAGGGAGGACAACTGATAGCGGCGCAAACTAAAGCCATATGAATTCGGGGTTCGTTGAATTCCGCACGCAGTGTCTTGTGTTCAATATTATCTAAGGTTTTAGATTCTCCAGTAATGTTGAATTCGCGTCCTTTCCAGACTCCTTTAATATCCCGAATACTCTTTTTGAGCGGGTTTTGGTCAATAATGGATTCTAGAGTAAAGGAGTTGTAAGCATTTATCAGAAAAGCAATTTTTTCTGCTTCATCCCAAGACTGATAGGTGCTAGGCTCAACAGCACCTAAGGAGGCATTAAATGTCTCCAGCTGCTCTGGATTTTGCTGCAATTTTTGGTAATTAACTAGCGCTTTATTGTTGACATGGTTTTTTAGGACAGTAGCATAGTCGTCATAATTCAATAGATTTCTATCAGTGCCTCTATTTACTTGTACTTGAGAATCTTTTGCTGGTGCTTGA
>NZ_JAAHIE010001218.1:0-1401 GCF_010671945.1 Moorena sp. SIO4E2 | reverse complement strand
TCTATATAAGTAGTGATGATACAGCCTTTATTATAGATATGAGGTACACATAATTTTTTCAGTCTTGCTTCTTACCTTTTGCCTCTTGCCTCTTGCCTCTTGCCTCTTGCCTCTTGCCTGCTCCCTGCTCCCTGCTCCCTACTCCCTAAAAACCATAAATTTGTACCTCAACCAATTTCAAACTGCTATATATAACAGAATAAACCTATGGATCGAAAACTCCAAAATTGGAAGAAGTTCTGTCGATATTATTCAGGAGACTTCTATGGGATTTGGACTAGATACTCAACCACAGGAGACGTCATAGAATCTTGGCGCTGTATTAGAAGCTTTCGTCCCACAGCAGATTGTCGTGAAATACATCACCAAAATCACTATACTTATGCTAATGGCAAGACGGAGACAAAAACCTTTAAACCCTACAAGCAACCTATCACAACCGGCTTGTTTTTAGACAATGGCTTTTCCTGGGGTTCAACCACAGTAAAATCCGGCTCCACGTTTTTTTCCGATATATGTTTAAGATATGAAAATAGTCGTGCTACTGCGATTGCCAAATACGATGAAAGTGGCAGCTTAAAACGCTTTACTGTCTTTCCGGAACACCTAGGACATTTCGTGAATGTGCCTGCTCTACCTCCCGCCCATGAAATTAGTAGCGACTGGCAAGGAACAGTGCAAACAATAACCCCGGACTGGCAAATTTCAGGCCCAGTAGTAACCTCATGGCAACCGTTAGACGATTTAGCTGAAGATTACCTGAGGTTACACTTTACCAACCGTATTGCAATCAGTTGTCCGGCACAGGTAGAGAGTGGAAAAGCGTTTTTTGTGGCAGTGGATTGGCTGGTTAACCAGACTTTATTGCAACGAGGCACTCGCCACTATGATCGATCGGGCTTTACCAGTTTTACCGTAGAAGTATTTACGATTCAGTAATATCATGTCCGGTTGAATACTTATACTTTGGGGAAAGCAAGGCAGAGGGCAGAAGGCACCCACCCCTAACCCCTCCCAGGAGGGGAAAGGCAGAAGTAAAGGAGTAAGGTTTCAAGGATAATGGTGTTTTATAAATAATTATCCGAACATGATATAAAACTATGATAAAAGATATATTTAAAGATACTCTTAAGCTCCCAAAACTACTTCTTACCGATTACCGATTACCGATTACCGATTACCGATTACCGATTCCCGATTACCGATTCCCGATTCCCGATTCCCGATTCCCGATTCCCGATTCCCGATTTAACACTAATGAACTAGTTAAGTCAGCCCGGTACTCTAACTTCATAATTCACGGTTCCTAGCCAAGACATCCCAGGTATTTGGTATGGCTTAAATAGTAAACCATCTAAGTTGCCATACTTGACTATATGCTTGATAAAATGTTGAGAACCA
>NZ_JAAHIE010001217.1:0-1402 GCF_010671945.1 Moorena sp. SIO4E2 | reverse complement strand
CTTACGATCTGAGTTGGTGTATCAGGAATTTCTTGGGCCACAGCTACCATTGTTTGACAAAAGCTTTGCTTGTAGCCATCGGCCTCTGGTAATTGAGCCAGCTTGGTCAGGAAAAATTCTCGAATTAGTTGATGGAGTCGATAGGTTTGCTGTTCGGTCAGTTGTAAGAGATTACGATTGACCAGATAGCGATTGGCCGTAGGCCACGCTACGCGAACGCGTAAATCTTCCAATTCTTCTTGTTCTTCTTCCCAGTCATCTTCATCTTCAGTTTCGATAACACACTTCTCTACCAAGAACCAATCAAAAGGAGCAGGAGCAAAAAGACTCAGACGACATCCCAACTGCTGGGCTTCTGGACACTCTTTCAAATCATCCCAGGATAACTCAAAAGCTGCTGCTACTCCCAACTGGGCTGTGATCTCCCCTTGTTCTGTTTGATAAAGTAATGCCTTAGCTGCTAATTTCTTTTTCTCTAAACGTTTCTGAACTTTAGCAATGGTTAAATTCGGATGTATATCTAAATATCGTCCGACTAACTCCAAACCTAAAGGCAAATAACCCAACCATTCACATAAGGCTTCTGCTTCGTTTGGTTCTTTCTCAATGCGCTCTTTTCCAACAAGCGATTGGCCGTAGGCCACGCTACGCGAACGCAATAATTCCAATGCTGCCTCTGGGGATAGCACATCCAAGTCAATTCGTCGGTAAGAAGCCCCTGGACGCTGACGGCTGGTGACCAGTACTTTGAAGCGGGATTGGGCTGGAGGTAAGTAGGGCTGAATTCTCTGTTTGTAGTCCTTGCTGAAAGAAGGCACATCATCCAGCACGATCAATGCTGTTCCTTCTGGCCAATGCCCCCAGCAGTATTCTACTTGTTGGTTGAACTCTAGTTCTTCTGGAATGGTTAATCCTAATTTAGTACGGGCAAAATTGACAACTTGAGTCCCGAGATCCAACCCTCGCACTGGGAACCAGCACAAACCACCAGGGTAGTTATCCTGATATCTCAAAGCATATTGTAGAGCTAACTCGGTTTTGCCCACACCGCCCATTCCGGCAATGGCACAAATTGCTAATTGATTGGTCTGTTGAAATTCCTGATGGAGCTGCTCAAGTTGAGCATCTCTACCGACAAAGTGGGGAGTGCCACGATTGATAATGTTACTGGGGGGATTTAATTTTGTCCGTTCCCGGTCGGACGACTTGAGCTAATGCTCATGAATAGGAATCTCGCCAAGATAAACTGTTCCGTTGCTGTCATCCTTTAGCCGTACAGTAGTTTTGAGGCATTCTTTGATAAATTTCTTGACACTAAGATAGAGCTCACTGTCTGGAGACTTGGGTTTGGATATCGAAATGTGGTCATCAGGCATTGCAGGAGTGAAGCCGGTTGCAATGA
>NZ_JAAHIE010001216.1:0-1403 GCF_010671945.1 Moorena sp. SIO4E2 | reverse complement strand
TAAAAACTAGCTCCAACTCCTGTCCCTTCTGCATAGCTGCCTTCTGCCTTCTGCCTTAAAGCAGCCCATTTCTTTCACGAATCAGATCGGATTGCTATATCACTTGATAGGGTGCTCAGTACAGGACAAAAGTTGCAAAAAGTGCCAGGGAGAGGGTTTGATGGAAATTACCACAAAGACCACAAACCCTCATGGAACAGATTAACCAACTTCGAGCCAAATTGCGACCCCACCTGGGCTGGCATGGGGCGCGACTCTCCTTCGTCGCCATGTTCCTCATAGCCCTATTTCGAGCCAAAACAGTCAATAAGCGCGGAGTTGGCGACCGTGTGCGGAGGAAAAGCCGCTCATGCATCTCACTACAAGCGAATGCAGCGATTCTTCCGGTCTTTTGACCTAGACATGGCTCAAATTGCCCAGATGCTCGTCAAATTGGCTGGAATCCCTCAACCTTGGGTACTGAGCCTTGACCGCACTAACTGGTATGCACGGAAAAACCCACTTCAACATCTTAATGTTGGGTGTGGTCCATGAGGGGATTGCTTTCCCCTTGCTGTGGACTCTGCTTGAGAAGCAGGGCAATAGTAACAGTGATGAACGTATGGATTTACTTGATCGCTTTGAAGCTTTGTTTCCTGATGTGGTGATCGCGTACCTAACTGCTGACCGGGAATTTATCGGCCAAGAGTGGCTGTCCTATCTGTTGATGGACAAGCCAATTCCGTTTCGGATACGCATACGTCAAAGTGACTTGATTCGATCCCGGACTCGGCAACAAGCCGTACCAGGGTCTCGCTATTTTGCCAACTTGTCCGTCGGGGAAACTCGCGTCCTTTCAGGTCATCATTGGGTTTGGGGTCGCCCAGTCTATGTGATTGGCGCTCGCCTACAACCGACTCAAAAAGGAGATGATAATTTTCTGATTCTGGTCACCAATCATTGCCCCGAACAAGCTTTATCGGATTATACCCGCCGTTGGGGCATCGAGACCCTGTTTGCGGCACTGAAGACTCGGGGTTTTTGCCTTGAATCGACTCATTTCAATGATGCCCCGAGACTAAGCAAACTTTTGGCTTTGTTAGCGATCGCCTTTGTGTGGGCGATGAAGACGGGTTTGTGGCAACATACACTCAAACCCATTCCGATTAAATCCCATCAACGACGAGCCAAGAGCCTATTTCGTTTGGGATTTGATTATCTGCGCTCAATTTTCACCAATCTTGACCACCACTTCCCAGCTTTTCTTAACTCTCTCCATTTTTTGTCCTGTACTTAGGATAGGGTGCTATAAAATTATACCAATTCACTAAAACCTTGCTATCTATTATAGCAATCCTAAATCATTTGTAAAATCACTGGACTTCTTAAAAACTAGTTCCAACTCCGGTCCCTTCAGCATAGCT
>NZ_JAAHIE010001215.1:0-1404 GCF_010671945.1 Moorena sp. SIO4E2 | reverse complement strand
GGCAGCGGCGTCAGCAACAGGACGTTCCGACAGTGGCGGTCGTTGGTTATACAAATGCCGGCAAATCTACCCTGTTGAATACCCTAACCAATGCTGAGGTTTATACCGCTGACCAGTTATTTGCTACCCTTGATCCCACTACCCGACGCTTACCTATTATTGACTCAGTAACGGGTAAATCTAGCGCTATGCTATTGATCGATACAGTAGGGTTTATTCACGAGTTACCCCCACCCTTAGTAGATTCATTTCGGGCTACCCTCGAAGAAGTAACAGAAGCAGATGCTTTGCTGCATTTAGTGGATTTATCCCATTCAGCTTGGGCTAGTCATATTCGTTCTGTAATGGGCATTCTGAGGGATATGCCTATTACACCAGGACCGATTTTAGTAGTTTTTAATAAAATCGACCAAGTAGATAGTGATACCCTAGCGTTAGCGAAAGAAGAATTTCCTCAAGGAGTTTTTATTTCTGCTAGTAAACGTCTTGGACTAGAGACATTGCGTCAGAAACTAGTTGAGTTAGTTCACTATGCGATCGCAACTCAATAAACTGACTCAGGGTCATGAAAAACTAACCAAAATCGGGATTTAGCTACTTTTAAATAAGTAGTATTATTGCAGTTTTATTTCTTGCTATAGCAGTCCTATATGATTCGTGAAATATATTGGCCAAAGTGTTCGCGATAGCGTCGGCCTCGCCGAATCGCTAAAACCCTTGCCCAGCAATAATCCCAGATTTTGCTGATTTTACAAATGATTTAGGATTGCTATAGGAGTGGATTTTACTAACGTCTCTAACTACTTCTAAAAGAGTACCACTATGGGACAAAGACTTAATCAAATGGATTAGCTTCATAAAAAATTCACATCTGTAAGCTAATAGATAGGGATAATTTAATTGTTAAAACCAAAACCAACTTCAAAGTTTGATGCTTCGTTCTGGGGACGCCGATATCCTAAATTTCCTTGAACAAATCCAGTTGGCTCGCAACGTACCCATTGGCTTAAGGTGCTATCGTCTGCGAACTATGTGTATGCATTTTGGACGCTGGTTAAACTTAGAGCCAGAAGCAATGCGTCAGCTGGTTTTTTTGTGCTATTGCCACGGTTTAGGTAAAATTAGCATTCCCGATCATATCCTGTTCAAAACAGGACCGCTGACAGAAAAGGAGTGGACAAAAGTTAAGGAGTATCCTGAAGTTTCAGAACTGATTTGTAACCAGTATCCGCTCCTGAAGGAGTTTGCATTCTTAGTGCGTACCCACCAAGAGAGGCTGAATGGCACTGGTTATCCGGATGGGTTGCGTGGTGAGAAAATTCCTTACATTGTTCAGGTCTTTCAGCTGGTGAATGCGGCAGATGCTATCATCAGCAAGCGCCTATATCGTAACCGTAGTGACCA
>NZ_JAAHIE010001214.1:0-1409 GCF_010671945.1 Moorena sp. SIO4E2 | reverse complement strand
CAACGATTTTGGGAAACGTTTATGACTGGATTTAACTCTTGTGGCACTATTTCCAGTATATAGCAGTTCTCAATTGTGTGAGGTACTTTGGTTCTGGGTTAATGAGAGCAGGAAGTCGGGAGTCGGGAATCGGGAGTCGGGAATCGGGAATCGGGAATCGGAACCCACCCCTAACCCCTCCCAGGAGGGGAACGGGAATCGGGAATCGGGAATCGGGAATCGGGAATCGGGAGCGGTGCGACCCGTGGCGAATTTAATTCGCCAACGGAAAGCGCACCGAGGGAGTCGGGAATCGGGAATCGGGAATCGGGAATCGGGAGTCGGGAGCGGTGCGACCCGTGGCGAATTTAATTCGCCAACGGAAAGCGCACCGAGGGAGTCGGGAAAAATTCTGTGTAGCTCATTACTATGATAATCCGAAAAGGCATGAAACCCTGAGGATATAGGGGTTTCATGCCTCAAATAAATTAGCTTTTAATCAGGCTAGTATGAAATAGTTAAATCGGTGCTACGTTTCCCAAAATTTTAGGTTACTTGATATTAATTGTCTGTCCCAACAATTAATATCATCTGTAGCATATTTTTTTCTATTTCCTATAACTAGCCAGTAAGTATTCAGCTGATAGCTGATAGCTGATAGCTGACCTAGCGAGTCCAAACACTACCACTGAAGCCACCTGTTCTCCGAACTGCTGTTAGTCTGCGGTTTGAATCTATTCTGACTACCATCTCGCCAGAGCCGCGAGTCCGACCCCTGGGTACATCTGCCCAGTTACCAGCAACTTCACTCCGACCAATGTAGCCATGAAAGACATTGCTGAAACTTCGGCCATTATTAGAACTTTGACCATACCACCACAGTTCATTACCTACTTGCCGAATATAATAGGTGCCACCATCATTGGCTCGCCAGGTACCAGTCAGATTAACTGCAACCGCTTGAGCTACCAAGTCCGGTGAGGATGTTTGGTCAAAGGTACTTTTCTGTTCTAGTTCAGGGACTGTGGTAGAGTTGCGATTAGCCCCATTGCCAAGAAAGTCTGGGATTTTTGCCAAGGTGGGATTGACCAGACTCATAGCAAAAACTGCACCACTGATACAAAGAGTTGCTGTACTTAGTTTGAATTTCATAATTACCTCTTTGAAAGAGTACTGGAAGGAATCAAGGTCTCAAACTTTTCCCTCCAATTACTTATCAGGGTGAGTTTTATTGTTTACTCTTGGGGTAGGGATTTTGTAATTTTTCTTAACAAAACCTAGATCGTAGGTAAGCATTCAGCTATCAGCGGTCAGCGGTCAGCGGTCAGCGGTCAGCGGTCAGCGGTCAGCGGTCAGCGGTCAGCGGTCAGCGGTCAGCGGTCAGCGGTCAGCGGTCAGCGGTCAGCGGTCAGCGGTCAGCGGTCAGCGGT
>NZ_JAAHIE010001213.1:0-1413 GCF_010671945.1 Moorena sp. SIO4E2 | reverse complement strand
TAAAGTATGCAATAGTGCTGATAATCAAGGCTTAATATGGTCATAATTATTGCCCCATATCACATTTTGGCTCAATTTTTCTGGCGCTTACCCTAAGTTCCCTCTGAATATTCTTGTTTATTGAAATATCAGGGATTAAAGAGTAATCTACACCAGTTATCAAAAAAAAGATGACTATGACAGATCAACAATTACTGGCACTTATTAATAAGATTTGTGGCAATCAGGACTTTCAGAGTGAAGAACGGCGACGGGATATCCATCGACTATTACTTGAATGTCAGCAGTTACCCGGACTCCGAAAATCTTCTTATCCCCTTTATTTGGAAGCTTTAGACCAAACTTGGGAATGGGTAATCAAAAATATTTGTGCTTTTGAACCCAAACCAGACTTAGCAGTTCAGACAAGCTTGTTAAAATGGATAAATGGTTATCTAATATGGCGGATTAAAGATTTATATCTTAACCAAGCATACCAACATAGTCGTGAGTCTAGTTTAGATGTCTACATCAATGAAAATTCGGACAATCCCTCAACACTACTAGATCAACTTCCAGATGGTGGTTTTGAGACTCCTACTCTCAATGGAATTGACGCTTACATTGATAAACTCAGAAATCAGAAAATTCTGGAAATATTTGAACAATTAGAACGTTACGTAGAGGAAGATCCAGACCATAGCTTTCAAAAGTGTCATCCTCGTAAGCGTCCCGATTGTAACTGTCAGCTCCTTTGCCAAAGGTTACTTTTCAAATACCCACCAGAGAAGTTAACTCACCTCAGCAGGGAGTTGGGCATTAAGTACGATACTATCATATCCCATTGGAAAAGAAAATGCCTACCACTCCTTCAAAAAAAATTGAAGGATATAGGATACTCAGGAGAGGAAGAATCATGACAACTCAAAACATGGAAAATTTAGAAATTACTCTCGGCATTGAAGCTCACCGCTTCGCTAGCAAATTCGCAGCGGAACAAGCCACAACTGCAAAAAGTAAACAGGTTTATTTTAATACATTAGCGGTTTATGCAGTTCACAGATATCTTAAGTATCTTGGCATTGACACGGATTTAAACGAAAGTGATTGTTGGAATCCAATTCTAAGACATCAATGGAATGTTGCTGATTTAGTTGTTCCTGACATTGGCAGATTAGAATGTCGTCCTGTGCTACCTGGAGAAACTACTGTGTCTTTACCTCCAGAAGTAACCGAAGACCGGATTGGTTATCTTGCTATTCAGTTTAGCGAACACTTAGATCAAGTCCAGCTTTTAGGATTTGCTAAAACAGTCGTTGCAGATGTTATCGAAGTTAGTCGGTTGCGCTCGGTTGATGACTTGATTGGTGAACTCTCACCTCTACCGGTAGTAAACCCCTTAAAATTAAAAGACTTGGAAAAGCTTTTTGATGA
>NZ_JAAHIE010001212.1:0-1413 GCF_010671945.1 Moorena sp. SIO4E2 | reverse complement strand
GGTTGCCTCTTATAAGTTCAAACCCGCCGCTATCTGTCAAGGGTTGAGAAATCTTTTTGGTTTACCCAATGTTCGTCTTGCCAACCCTAGCTTGATGGCTCAAGTTATTCAATGGCATGAAAATGGTTTAGATTTTGCTGATGCCTTTCATTTAGCCCTGAGTCAGCATTGTTCAGAGTTTTACACCTTTGATCAGAAATTTGCTAAAAAAGCTCAAGGGTTAACCCAATGTCGGGTAGATAAGCTCTAAAGAATGCGCGAATGCGCGAATTTAGTCGGGAGAATCGTAGGGTGGGCATTGCTGTTGAAAGAACAAAATTGTTCAGGGATCAATTAAATGAGCAATGCCCACCAATCCCCAAGCAGGGGTCAAGTATAATCGGGAATCGGGAATCGGCAATCGGCAATCGGCAATCGGGAATCGGCAATCGGGAATCGGGAATCGGGAATCGGGAATCGGGAATCGGCAATCGGGAATCGGGAATCGGCAATCGGCAATCGGCAATCGGCAATCGGCAATCGAATTTTTGGGTGGGCATTGCGCCGTTCAATCATGATTTAACGGCGATCAATTAAATGGGCAATGCCCACCAATGCCCATTTTTGGAGCATCGCACTAATCCGACCCCATGCAGTTAAAGTGCCTGATAGCTGATAGCTGACGGCTGAATACTTACGTTTCAAGAGTGTAGTTTTCTTCTACACAAAGCTGGTGCAATTGAGCGAAAGCCTCGGCTATTGAGGGCTTTTGACACTGTTGACGCCAAGCCAAGAACTCTTGAAAAGTCTGAGCCTCTACCACCACCGCCACCAGTTGATTGTGGTCGTAAATCAACTGAGGCTCAGTAGCTGTAGCAGTGATCAGTTCAGATAACTTTTGCTGTGCCTCTTCAATTCTCCAAACCATCAGCTTACCTCACTGCTTTATGCTTTGCGTCCGGGATTGCCTTCCAAGCTAATTTATTTAGCTACACCTACTCTAGTATAGGGATACTTTGGAAGGATTGGGGGTTGGAAGCCGGCAATGCCCACCCGACAAAAGCTACAAAATGCGATCGCGTAGCGGCTCCAAAGGATCATCGCACTAGGGTTTTAGCTAGACTATAGCCATCAACTATAGCCCTATAGCTAAAAACCCGAAAAATGTCTGAAGGATACGACTTAGCGGAAGCTCGCGTACGCTTTGCTGAAATTGTCCATGATGCCGAACAGGGTAAGCCGGTACAGATTACGCGCCGGGGTAAACCTGTAGCGATTGTGTTGTCCCTCAGGGAGTATCAACGCTTGAGATCAGAGAATTTATCAGAGAATTTAGGATTTGGGGCAACTTTGGCCGAATTTCGTCAGAAGTATCAAATACAGGCTTTAGATATTAATCCTGATCAAGTGTTCAACCAGGTTCGGGTAGGCTCT
>NZ_JAAHIE010001211.1:0-1415 GCF_010671945.1 Moorena sp. SIO4E2 | reverse complement strand
TTCCTGAACTACTGCTGACTTTTTCAGCTGGTCACCCACCAGGAGGTATTGACTCAAACTATTACTCTGACTAATTTGTCAGTTTTACTGAGATCTAGTCTACCGTACTTTTAAAAGAGCCGCACCCATATATATTTTGCGATAAGTCGTCAAGTCATCGCTAAATATTTGTTCGCGTAGCGTGGCCTACGGCCAGGGGTCTATCCATCCCCACCCCTGCATAGGGATGGGGATGGATAGACCCCTCAAACTCCCCGATCAGTTAAACAGTGAAAAGACTGTTGGCTTGATCAGGTTTTGATACAGGGCATTATTAGTTTCAGGCAACGATAGCAACTGCAGTATTGCCCCCATTGCCATTTGGTGTGGGGACTTTTTTGTCGTACTTTAGCTACAGCGACTTTCAGATCGTGTCGGCTTGAATACTTATCCCTGATTAATTAATCAATGCCTAAAACACCCTACCGATTTACTAGCAAAGCATCCGGAATACCTCACTTGATCAAGTAAATTAATTGGTGTAGAAACAGGTAATGCTTTACCCAGCAGACTACTCTATGACTAAAAAAATCTTGATCGTTGATGATGAACCTTATATGAGACTCCTGATCGAGCAAACCCTGGAAGACCTGGAAGATGAAGGGGTAGAATTACTCACCGCTGAGGATGGTGAAGATGCTCTAGAGCAAGTTAAGTCAGAGCAACCTAATCTGGTATTTCTAGATTTAATGATGCCGAAAATGAGTGGTTTTGATGTCTGTAATCAGATCAAAAATGTTCTGTGTATCAAAGATATTTATGTGATCATGCTAACGGCTAAGGGACAGGAGTTTGATAAACAAAAGGGCAAAGAGGTCGGCACAGATATGTACCTCACTAAACCCTTTGACCCTGATCAAGTTTTGGAAAAATCTCAAGAAATACTTGGTATCACCGCTACTAGCGTGAAGTACCCCAACCTGCTTCGCTGAGGTTGGGGCTTCCAATTCTCAGGTCAACTCAGGGACGGTTTTATTCGTCTTTCGGGCTTCCCGCGCGCGTCCCCGACGCCTCAACCAGAGGCGCGACCCAAGGCCGGGGAACCCGGCCTTGGAGGCGCGCGCCTGCTAGAATTGGTCTTACTCAGCGTCCACAGGCAGACATCCGCCTTCCGCAGACGTATAGTTTGACGACAGACTTACCTTGGAATTACAGCATCTATGGCTAACCAGCCGGGGCAAGTCTCTTCCCTGAGCTCTGCTAGTACTTTGTATACCTTCTATCAATAGGTAGCCTTTTAGTCAGTCAGGCGGGTCATCGACCAATTTTATTATATCACGAATCGGTCTCGCTATCCATCCCCACCTTTAAAGAAGCTGGGGATGGATAGCGAGTTTTGTTAAAGCCATCATCCTTCAGCTTCTGAGTTCGCCGTA
>NZ_JAAHIE010001210.1:0-1420 GCF_010671945.1 Moorena sp. SIO4E2 | reverse complement strand
TATGGCACAGCCATAGATGCGGTACTCATTACGCCATTCGTTGTGGAAAACCAGATAACGATCCCTTTCTCTATCAAAGATAAGTTGAGCATTGAGATCATAACTGGCAAAGCTTTCTAAAAATTCGCAGGTAATCTGACGATATTGATCTAATTTATCCATTTTTTTGTAAAGCTGTTTTAACTGTATTGTGGAAAATATCTTTGGCCATATTTGGATTATTATAATAAAATTCCCAACACTGGCGGTGCGTTACGGGACGGGCTATCCTAACACTACCAGGCGGAAAATGAGTCCGAGCCCGTCCCTAACGCACCCTACTGGACTTGATTATTGCCTAAGTAATTGATTAAAGCGCTTTAGGATTTTAAGAACCTGCTCCAAGCCTGTCTTATTCCGAAGAGAAAATGAATCTGAATCACCATACTTTGGTGTATTGTCTTTGCTCAGCTTTAGGAAAATAAAATCTGGCCCATTGGTGATAAATCCAAAAGCAGGTATTTTTGATTCAAGATTCCCTAGCATATAACTTAGTGCTTGGGGGATGCCAACTTCCAGGGAGTAATCGGCTCGTTTGGCTTCGATGACTAAAACCCAAAATTCAGGAGTATAGATCAGTAGGTCAAGTCTTCCTGTAATAATTGTTTCTTGATCTTCGGAAGTAATTTCTACGACTTTTTCAGCAGTAAGATAAAAGGGAGGACGATAAAAACCAGCTAGTTTCAATAATGGGGAAAGTACTACCATTTTAACAATGGTTTCCACCATTGGACGCTCTGATAAGTGGAGATAGTCTTTCTTTATTTCGTTTAGCTCTTTTTTTTCTAATTCTGTTAGTTCTGGTAAATCATCTTGCCACTCCTGAAAGAATTGCTCATCATCGGTGCGCTCTAAGCCAAATTTTATTCTTAAATCGTAGAGGGTAATTTGGTTAGCTGGAATTGCGGTAACCATGGCTTGATTTACTATAAGGGAGTAGGGAGCAGGGAGTAGGGAGCAGGGAATAGGGAATAGGGAAGATAAAAGAGGAACAGATGTAGGGTGGGCAGTAATTATAATGCGGATGGTAAAGTTTGGATAAGGTATGATTACTGCCCACCTTCCGATTAATTTAACGCTGATGGTGGGCAGTGCCAATAACTTCTAGTACCAGCTCGAAATTTATTAGGAATCACTGCCCACCCTACGATTAATTTGACTCTGATGGTGGGCAGTGCCAATAATCCCTAGTACCAGCTCGAAATTTATTAGGAATCACTGCCCACCCTACGTAATTAAATATCTAAATCGTTTAGATTGAGTCGAGCGCCATAGGTTTCAATGAATTGGCGGCGAGGAGCAACCCGGTCTCCCATGAGTACAGTAAAGATTCTGTCTGCTTCAGCAGCATCTTCGATTTCGATTTGCTTCATGGTGCGAG
>NZ_JAAHIE010000121.1:0-16147 GCF_010671945.1 Moorena sp. SIO4E2 | reverse complement strand
TGGTTATGGAATGCTCATTCCATAACCCTACCGAGTCATCACTAACATCTCCATGAATAGTGTAAGGCTTTTCTCCTAGATATATCCTGGCAATCCAGCCACCAGCAGAGTGACCGATTAAATTAATCTGTGATGTGTTATTCTTCTCCAACTGCTGTTTAACAGCTTGGTCGATTTTTCGCAAAATTGGCACCACAGAGCGACCACCGAGGGTAGGAAACCAATCCTGTTGGCGTATTGGTACAGTAGTTGCGGCAATCCCTAGCTGTTGTAGTGATTGTTCTAAATCACGGTATTCACTAGCGCTAGCAAAATAGCCCGGTAAAATAACAGTTGGTAATGGCATCGGTGGTAATTTTAAATTTTATAGATAATTTTAAACTTTTGTGAAACTAGGTACACTTTATGGTATAAGTGTCGGACCTGGGGATCCTGACCTGATCACCCTCAAAGCACTACGTATATTGAAACAGGCACCAGTAGTAGCCTTTCCTACTGGAGTCCGTGGAAAACCAGGAATGGCTCAACAGATTGTCGCTCAATGGTTGGAGAATCATCAGGTGCAGTTACCCTTGACATTTCCATATGTGCAGGATACCGCTATCTTGACCCAAGCATGGCAACTTGCTGCTGAGCAAGTCTGGAATTATCTAGGATTAGGGCAAGACGTAGCATTTGTGTGCGAAGGAGATGTAAGTTTTTACAGCACATTTACCTATTTGGCACAGAGGCTACAGCAGTTACATCCTCAAAGCCTGATTCAAACTGTACCAGGGGTATCTTCCCCCATGGCTACAGCATCTGTTTTGGGATTACCCTTGACCATTCGTGATCAGCGCCTGGTGGTGCTACCAGCTCTCTATAATGTGGAGGAACTGGAAAAGGTTTTGGCTTGGGCAGATGTAGTAGTCCTGCTCAAAGTCAGTTCAGTTTATCAGCAGGTGTGGCAAGTGCTGCATCGACATCAGTTGTTGGAAAATGCCTATGTGGTAGAACGAGCAACTCTACCGGAGCAGGTGATTTATCGTAATTTATGCGATCGCCCTAATCTGGCATTACCCTATTTTTCTCTGCTAATTGTTAAGGTGAACCAATAGATAGCAAACCAAGAGATAACAATGTTTCAGCCATCGATGTAGTTGTCAAAATAGTTGTTATAGCTAGCCCGAGCACGATCACTCACTCTTATTTGCCAAGACTGAATTGAATAAGCATCTCCTCAGCCGAGAGCTTATTAGCAACCATGGAAATACGTCAACAATAACTGCCATGTCCGATGCTTCTTTAATTAAAAACATCCCAGAAATGCTGAGTCACCCCCTAGTGATTTCTGTTACCGCCTCTCTGGGGGTTCATATGCTAATCGTACCGATCTTAGGTGATTTGTTGAAGAATCAAAAGCCTAAGGAAGACTCAATGGTGCAAGTGTTGGAGTTAAGCCCTCAACAACTGAGCCGTGTTCCCAAGTCTGCTGCACCACCACTGACCCTGCCAGCTCTACCGAATGCCAAAACTCCGACCAAGCCCTCCATCCCTTCGTTATTTAATCCTTTCCCACCCCCTCCACCACCGCTACCTTCAATACCTGCTCTAAAGCCCCTGAAAATTCCCAAATCCCCACCTCTGAGATCCCTACCGATAAAACCCTTACCCTCAATTGGTAAGTATCCTTTACCACTGCTAAACCGCAAAAGACCGATTATCACCAGAGGGTCTTTCCCGATCCAGCAGCTACCACCAAAACCCAGGACACCACTACCAGCCCCACCACCGCGACCTAACTTCACATTCGATACAGAGTCTTTGAATCCAGGTTCCTTCCAGACAGGTTCCTTGCCAGTATTTGGGAATTCTACCAACCAGATTCCTGACCGATCAGAGTTTCCTAACCAACAGCCACCAGTATCCGTTACTCCACCTCCTCCGCCACCACAATTTTCGATCACCCCTCCTCCTTCTGAGCCTACTAAACCAGCACCCCCTAGTGCTGTTGCGATCGCACGACAACGTCAGAACAATTTAGTAGCTCAAGTGCGGATGCGGCGGAAGCAACTGAAAAAAGATGTAAGCAATACCAGTGATGAGGAAGCTAGGAAAAACCTGGTAGAATGGATGGCTTTGGTAAAGGATACCTTACCCAAAAAGGAAGTCATACCAGCAGCAATTACAGTGAGTGGTACTTATCCCAAAGACGCTTGTATTAAGAAACTAGAAGGCACAACAGTCTTCGGAATTTTAGTAGGTGCTAATGGTGAAGTGACTAATGCACAGCTGATTCAGAGTGCAGGGTACGGCATTTTAAATCAGCAGGCACTGGAAGATATTCAGTTCCGCAAGTTTAACAACAAAACTGGTGCAACAAAACCCTACCAGGTCAAGGTAGCCTTTGACTATGATCAAGGCAACTGTCCTAGTCTATCGGTTTTCCAAGAAACTGCTAACCAGCCAGTTCCAGCAAAGCCAAATACTGCTAGAGAAAACGCTACTTCTAACAGCACAGCGGTAATCGCAGTTCCTAAGCCAGAAACCCCTACCAATAACTCTGCTAACAATAACTCTACCGATAACAATAGGACAGTATCAGTTCCAGTAAAACCGAATACTGCTAGGGAAAATTCGAGCACTAAACCCAGAACCATATCAGTGCCAGTGCGGGAAAATACCTCTAGTCAAGACTCGACTCCTAAACCCAGGAGAGTTTCAGTACCAGTGCGGGACAATACCTCTAGTCAAGACTCGACTCCTAAACCCAGGAGAGTGTCAGTACCAGTGCGGGACAATACTTCTACTCAGGAAAATACTCCTAAACCTAGAAGAGTGTCAGTACCAGTACGGGACAATACCTCTACTCAGGAAAATACTCCTAGACCTAGAGCAGTGCCTGTACAGCAAAATACTCCTAGTCAGGAAAATACTCCTAAACCCAGGAGGGTGTTAGTACCAGTGCGGGACAATACTCCTACTCAGGAAAATACTGCTCAGGAAAATACTACCAACACTACAGCTGTGCCAGTGAAGCCAGCTCAAGCTACTAATGAAAACTCAGGGAAAGAATCCGTTCCAGCAGCAGCCACTGAAAGCCAAAACTCACAAGAGGATAAAGCGTGCAAGTTCAAATCTAGATCAGCTCGCAGGCGCAACAGAATAGATTCCTTTACAACACCATCGTCCAGGTCATGTAAATAGAATCTTTCTGTGAGTTAAAGCCTGGGTTGTTGGTCTATGGAGCATTAACATTATTTGAGAATTAAGAATTTAGAATTCTAGAATTAAGAATTAAGAATTTAGAATTTAGAATTAAGAATTTAGAATTATATAATTTAGAATTTAGAATTAAGAATTTAGAATTTGGAATTTTACATTCTACATTCTACATTCTACATTCTGCATTCTGCATTCTGCATTCTGCATTCTGCATTCTGCATTCTGCATTCACCATTCTGCATTCTTCATTCTGCATTCTACATTCTTCATTCTGCATTCTGACAGACACCGATGAAGTGGACATCACTAAAGGTTTCAATCCATAGACGAGCGCCACAAGGCAGTGGGTTATCCGGCTGATAGGTAATTCGACATGGACCGAGGATTTCTACCTGGTTGCCATATAAATTGTTGCCACTTCGTTTTACTGAAATCACTGGCTTGCGCTCTTCCGGGCGTTTGTGGATATTCGAGCCAATGTGATTGCGGTTGACATTAATCTTGGCTAGAGCCGGAGGACGACTGGTACGCCATTTTCCTTTTGGTCCTCTAGTGCCTTTAATGATTTGAGGCATATTGTTGAACAGAGGAATAATCCAGAATTTCCCACTTTTATAAGCACCCCGGACGCGACCCTTCTCTAGGAGTTGTCGCAATCGTCTCGAAGAGATTCCTAGGAGAGATGCTGCTTCGGTAGTACAAACGCACTTGTTCATAAGTTTCTTTTCCACTAACTATTCCGATAGTTGTATTATAAAGCAAAAGCAAGCATTAAGACAACCCCTGATTAAGGAAAAGAGAAGGTTATAGAAAATTTTGTAAATTAAGCTGAAGTGTTCTATCGGTCGGAGTTGAGGCAAGTTTGATATAGCGTTCGCGCAGCGTGGCCTTTTGGCCAAATGCGATCGCATACCCTGTGCCTTCCAAACACCCATTCTGCTGACTCAGTCATCGGGAAACTGCCAGCAAGAGATACGTTCTACATCATTACTACTACACTGGCGACAAGTTTTATCAACAGAGGAATCTACCCATTGATAGCCACAAGTCCGACAGTGGCAAAAAATGTTGTTGTGGTTAGCGATTTCAATTTTTCTGCGCCACTCGTTAATTTGAGAGGTGTCTGGCTTGGGGGTAGGTTCTGACATAAATTTACGATGATTTAGAATTCGATACCAGTAAATCATCTAAGGTAAGCATTCAGCTATCAGCTATCAGCTATCAGCTATCAGCTATCAGCTATCAGCTATCAGCTATCAGCTATCAGCTATCAGCTATCAGCATTCAGCTATCAGCTATCAGCTATCAGCTATCAGCTATCAGCTATCAGCTATCAGCTATCAGCTATCAGCTATCAGCGATTAGCGCTATGGGCACGCTACTTTACGAACAGCTTTTGAATACAATAAGCTGACCACTAACGGCTGACCACTAACGGCTGACCACTGACGGCTGACGGCTGAATGCTTACGGGTTTAGCTACTAACCCAGTGAAGTATTTTGCTGGATCGGAAAGTGATAAGTTATAGCACTACGCATTAAGAGGTTTGACATTCCTAAACTCCGAAACGTAAGTCTAAGCTTACTTTTAGGTGCGACCCGTGGCGAATTTAATTCGCCGAACGCGCCCCGCGTCTCCTACGGAGAACGGAAAGCGCACCTTTGACTTCTGACGCAAGAACCTTGCTGACTTGCGCGTAGCGCTATATATGATCATTTTACTCATATTAATAAGGTGACGCCCCTATTTTTTACTTTTTCCCTGTTCCCTGTTCCCTGCTCCGAAGTCCCTGCTCCCTAAAACCCAAGAATTTGTACCTGACTGAATTGCAAACCGCCGTAGTCATCATCACTATGAATGAATTTAGTCATTTTACCACTGACCTACTGACGTACTGACGCACTGACCACTCAGCCTTTTGCCTTGCTATTGAATTAAGTTATTTGAGGGTTATAATATTTAAGTTATGTAGATGAATTTTTCTATATTGAAATAATATTAATTAAACCAATTAATTATATATTATTTTTATCAAATTTTCAGAAATTTTGAGGAATTTTGAGGTGATTTTCACCAAATTTACGTCTTAAGGCTGATCTATCAGACTTTGGCTTGACAATGTAAAAAATTAGTAAATATACTGTTAAGAGGAAAAAATATTTGGTGTATCTCGTCATCATCAGGGAGCAATTAGGCTGTCAAACGACTTCAGAATTGTGATTCCAGGCTGGTTAATTACCTGATCAGTTCCGACTGATGAATTCCTAAGTCATAAGTTATAGTTTCTTGATAGTTCTGAAATCGCACAGGAAGACGAGTTGGCTATCCCTGGATAAATCATGGTTTTGAATTCCGTGCTTTCAGCAATTCTGAATAATTTCAATAAAAGCGTGATGGAGCGCGCTCTTGGGGGTTCCCATGGGGCTTTCAAGGTGCGGACGCAGGTGACCCACGCAGCGCCAAAACCACTCGCTATTGCATCAAGACAGGGTAGCATTTTAAAAAGATTCAACGACACAGAGAAATCCTAAAGGTTTGGCAAATAAACTAAAAATCCTGCAGTCCTGGTGCATACTGTATCCTAAATCAGCTGCTGTAATCCCTTTTTGACCCACAGTTACTATACTAGGGCTATCTATTAGAGTGGGAATTAGATAGTCAAAAGCTGATAGTGAGTTCGGTTGACTACTTATCAGTATTGGGTGTTCATTAATTGAAAATAAAAATTGAAAATTGCCAATTAACAATTTTCAATTAACTCAAGCTAATCAAGCCTAGTATAAGTGTTCAAATTAACGTGATAGGACAGATCAGCTAAGCAAGCTGAGACAAGTCAAGGTGCTATATTGCTCAAGTTCAAAAATAAACTCTACCGTCATCGACACATTATGGAATCTTTGTCTCAACAAAATCAGCCACTTTTTATTTTTGGGATGGGACGTTCTGGAACAACGCTTTTGCGGTTAATGCTGACCGCTCATCCTCATTTTTGTATTCCTCCTGAAAGTCGGTTTTTTGTTAATCTGGATCCAAAATACGGTTCATCGAAAGACTTAAGCAATCAAATCGATAACTTCTTGACAGATATCTACGGTGATCCAAGGTTTCGGGAGTGGAACATTGACCGACAGCAGTTGCGAGAAAATTTGACAGCTCAGAAACCACTGAATTATTCAACAGCAGTCGCCACAGTTTATCAAACCTATATACAGCAGTTTGATGGTCAAGCAGGTTGTTGGGGAGATAAAAATCCTTGTAATATCTATAATATTAAGACCATTCTCAAGTATTTCCCTAATGCCAGATTAATTCTAATTATCCGAGACCTCAGAGCAATCTATGCTTCCCTAAAAAGAAATGAGCAAAAATTTGCCAAAACTTGGAAGGGCTCCTGTATCGCCAATGTGGTAGCGACAACCAAACAATGGCAAAATTTATTCCAGGTCATTAAACACTATCAAAATGACGAGCGGTTTCATATCCTCTTCTACGAAGACTTAGTGACAAATCCAGAAGAAGAACTCCAGGGAATTTGTAATTGGCTCGGGGTATCCTTTAGCCAATCAATGCTGGAGTTTAACAAAAAAAATGCTCAAAAAAAATTGGTACCGACCCGTGAGCTAGGATGGCACGCCAAGACCTTTAAACCCGTTAGTAGCGATCGCATTGAGGCTTGGAAACACGAACTTAGCGATTCAGAACTAGCAGTCTTAGAGATTCTGAATTATAAAACCATGCTCCATCTAGGCTATGACTGTATTCCTAAAACGTGGCAATTTGACAGGTTACTCAAGTTCTACGCAGATTATTCTCAGTACATCTATTGGAGACTGTCTAAAGCTAATCTTCAACCAGTGATAGGGAAAATCCGTGAAGCTTTAGTAACTCTCAAGACATTGCAATTATCCATGACCAGAAATTTATCCCAAAACTCGATCCAATGAGGTTCCAATGAGTAGAAAAGCCTGACCGTAAAGTCAGGCTAACTCACTCAAGCTAAAATCTCTTGTTCGCGCCCTATCCTAAAGGAAGGGGCGCTTGGGGTCGGGTGCATCTCAATCCATGCAATTAGGAAAAAATTCGGGCGAAAATTCCCACACTTCCCACACTTCCCACACTTCCCACACTCCCCACACTTCCCTTCTTTTTTACAAATATGAGATGCACCCCTTGGGGTATATGGCTCTGAGGGCCTCAATTATCAGCACTCATGAATGAAACCTGATGCCCTTGAGACAGCTCAGCACTAATCACGGCCTGTTGCAGTATGGGGGTATTAACAACAGAATCATTGGCCAAAGAAAACAGCGGATTGGACAAAATGCCTGCCAGAGAGGTCGCAATTAACGACATCACTAAACCGACCTGTAACGGACGCATACCGGGTAAACTCCAGCGAATTTCGGGATAATTCTTGACCACATCCGACATCTCTTGAGGTTCCTTCACTACCATCATCTTGACCACACGGATGTAGTAGTAAATCGAAACCACACTAGTTAACAAGCCTAGTAAGACTAAAGTATACAATCCTGCTTGCCAACCAGCCCAGAATAAATAGATTTTACCAAAGAATCCAGCAAAGGGTGGAATACCACCTAAAGATAGCAAACAAACACTTAAAACCAAAGTCAGCAGTGGATCCTTGTGATAAAGACCAGCATACTCACTAATTTGGTCGGTACCAGTGCGTAGGGTAAACAGAATGACACAAGCGAAAGCCCCTAAGTTCATAAACAAGTAAACCAGCATGTAGAAAATCATGCTAGCGTAACCGGCTTGGGTCCCAGCAATTAGACCAATCATCACAAACCCAGCCTGACCAATAGAGGAATAGGCTAGCATCCGTTTCATGCTGGATTGAGTTAGGGCAACCACGTTACCCAAAATCATACTTAGGATAGTCAAAGCAGTGAACACAAAATGCCACTGATCGCTTAACAATGGGAAAGCAGTGATCAGTAGACGAATTGCTAGAGCAAAGCCAGCGGCTTTAGAACCAACTGAGAGAAACGCTACCACTGGGGTGGGAGAACCCTCGTAAACATCAGGAGTCCATTGGTGGAAAGGAACTGCTGAGATTTTAAAAGCAATACCAGCGATCGCAAACACCAACGCAATCAGAAGACCTAGGGATTGACCGGATTCTAGGTCAGCAACTCCAAGAGCGATCGCACTCAACTGCGTTTGTCCCCCAGACAACCCATATAATAGGGAGACACCATACAAAAATACGGCTGAACTGGCTGCTCCAATCAGCAAATATTTCAAAGCGGCCTCATTGGAACGGGGGTCACGCTTCATGTAACCCGTCATCAGGTAGGAGGAAATACTGAGGGTTTCGAGGGATATAAAAATCGTAACCAGCTCCGTCGCCCCGGACAGGAACATCCCTCCTAAAGTAGCCGTGAGCAAAATGCCAATAAATTCTGCCAAGGATGTACCCGACTGCTGCACATAACGAATTGACATCAAAATCGTTGACACAGTCGATAGGGCAATGATGCCACGAAATGCCACACTCAGGGTGTCACCATTAAATTCCCCAAAGAAGGCAATGGGATTTGCAGCATCCCATTGGAAATACAGGGCAACTATGGCAGCAAGTAGACCCCCAATGGCTACATAGGAAATAGTTTGAGCCGACTTTTTCCCAGCAATCAGGTCAATGATTAACACTAGCAAGAGGGTAATAACTACAATTCCCTCTGGCAAAATTACCCCAGCATTCAACTGGGCGGCAAGATTGGCAAAATCCATAGGCTTTAATGATATGATCTATGGTTATTTGAGTATCCAGATTAACTTTCTTATCATATCGGTGATTGTAGCTAGTTGGGAAAATGGCTTGTATGCCTTGGAGATTGGACAAAGTACAATTCCGTATTTATGCCCTTTCACTGCCCTCTGTGCCACGGTAAGGTGAGACTAGCTATGTCGTACACCGGATCAATGTTACCTTTGAAGGCAACGAACGAATTGTTTACAAATCTTTGAGCAGCAGTGAGAGGAATTGGGATAGGGGTGTACTTACGGTGTTAACGGTGCTCTATTGGATGGCGAATACTACATGAGCTATTCGTGGTTTACCTCTAGGTAAAGATTATTTCTGGCACAATCCGAAAAAGTAGGGAGTACTGCTGAAGCGCATATATATATATAAGTATAAGTAGCCCTCAAATCCCCGTACCTATGGTCGAGTTGCCTGACTTCCTTTCCCACACAGTTGCTCCTTGTTCGTGTTAGCCTGCAACACAAGTAGCGTACTGTAGAAATTAAGAGGCAAGCTTATACTGCCATCAGGGGGTTCTACTTAATGTTGGAAAACTATGCTGGAAAACTATGCTGGAAAACCATACCCAGACTCAGTAGGGAGCAAGTATACTGGCTTACTCCCTCGACCTTTGAGAAATAGTATTTAAATTAGACTATTCAACACCGCCGCTATTGTTGAAACTCCGATGACAACCCTTGTAATTGTCGAATCTCCTACTAAAGCTCGCACCATTCGGAACTACTTACCTCCTGGTTACCAGGTCGAAGCCTCCATGGGTCATGTCCGTGATTTACCTCAATCAGCTAGTGAAATCCCCGAAAAATACAAGGGGGAAAAGTGGGCTAAGTTTGGGGTAAATGTGGAAGCTGACTTTGAACCGCTTTACCTGGTGCCTAAAGACAAGAAACAGGTTGTCCAACAGCTCAAAGCAGCTCTGAAGGATTCTGATGAACTGATTTTGGCTACGGATGAAGACCGAGAAGGGGAGAGTATTAGTTGGCATTTGTTACAAATCTTAAATCCGAAAGTGCCAACTAAGCGGATGGTATTTCACGAAATCACTAAGGATGCTATTCAAAATGCCCTACAAAACTGCCGTGAGATCGATGATCAGGTGGTAAGAGCTCAGGAAACAAGGCGGATTCTTGACCGACTCGTGGGCTACACCCTCTCACCGCTGCTGTGGAAAAAAGTGGCTTGGGGCTTATCAGCTGGTCGGGTACAGTCTGTAGCAGTGCGGCTGTTGGTGAATCGAGAACGCCGACGCCGTGCCTTCCGCAAGGGCACCTATTGGGATTTGAAAGGGATTCTAGAAGCAGGAAGTTCCTTTGATGCTAAGCTAGTAACCCTGGACATGGTGAAAATTGCTACCGGTAGTGATTTCGATGCCAATACAGGTGACATTATCGAAGGTAGGCAGGTCAAATTGTTGAGTGAAGTGGAGGCTAAAGCACTCAAAGACAACCTGTATGATCAAGTCTGGACGGTTACTAATTTACAAGAACGACCTGTTACTCGGAAACCCTCACCCCCCTTTACTACCTCGACCCTGCAACAGGAGGCCAACCGGAAACTGGGACTATCGGCTCGTGATACGATGCGGACTGCCCAGAGTCTGTATGAAAAGGGTTTCATTACCTATATGCGTACAGACTCAGTACATTTGTCTGAACAAGCGATCACAGCAGCCCGTAGCTGCGTTGAACAAAAATACGGGGTAGAGTACCTTAGCCCCAAACCGAGAAAGTATACCACTAAGAGCAAAGGAGCTCAAGAAGCTCACGAAGCCATTCGTCCAGCAGGGAGTACATTCAAAACTTCTCAAGAAACGGGATTAAGCGATCGCGAATTTAAAGTCTATGACCTGATTTGGAAGCGTACCGTTGCTTGTCAAATGGCGGATGCTCGACAAACTCAAATTGTGGTTGATTTGCAAGTGGAAAATGCCGGATTTCGGGCTACCGGTAAGCGCATTGACTTCCCAGGTTATCTAAGGGCTTATGTGGAAGGGTCTGATGACCCCAACGCTGCTCTAGAAAACCAGGAAGTGATTCTGCCAGCTTTGAAAGTGGGAGATCATCCTAACTGTAGAGAACTAGAAGCTATCGGTCACGAAACCCAACCCCCAGCCCGTTACACGGAAGCGACCTTGGTCAAAACCTTGGAACAAGAGGGGATTGGTCGTCCCAGTACCTACGCTAGTATTATTGGTACTATCATTGACCGAGGCTATGCTCAGAAACTGAAAAATGCCCTTGCTCCAACGTTTACGGCGTTTGCAGTTACTAATTTGCTCGAACAAAACTTTCCCGACTTGGTGGACACGAGCTTCACGGCCAAAATGGAGCGCACCTTAGATGACATTGCCAATGGAGCAGCGCCATGGCTTCCTTACCTGCAGAACTTTTATTTGGGAGAAAAGGGTCTCGATAACCAAGTCAAGGAACGGATTAATGAGATTGACCCCATTGTTGCCCGTACTGTTGAACTCGAAGACCTCGATGCTAGAGTCCGGATCGGCAAATTTGGTCCCTATGTCGAGGTGAACAATGGCAATGGTGTACTTACTGCTTCGATTCCCCAAGACCTCACCCCAGCTGAACTAAACATTGAGCAGGTTCAGGTACTGATTCAGCAGAAAATGGAGGGGCCAGAGAAATTGGGAATACACCCAGAAACGGGTGAAGCAATTTATATCCTCAATGGAAATTATGGTCCCTATCTACAGCTAGGTGACGCAACAGAGGATAAGAAGAAAAAACCCAAACGTGTCTCTTTGCCTAAGGGGGTAAATAAGGAAGATGTACACCTAGAAATGGCAGTGGGTCTCCTAGCACTCCCCCGCCTTCTCGGTCCTCATCCGGAAACAGGCAAACCGGTCAAAACCGCAATCGGACGCTTTGGTCCTTATGTTGTCCATGACCAAGGGAAGGAGGGCAAAGATTACCGCTCCCTAAAAGCTGAGGATAACGTCTTGACAATTACCCTAGACCGTGCATTAGAGCTGCTGGCACAACCTAAGAGGACAAGGGGCGGTTCTCGCAGCAAGACTAAAAAACCCTTACGGGAACTAGGGGTTCATCCTAAAGATAGCGAGCCAGTCAATATCTATCAGGGTCCCTATGGCATATATGTGAACCATGGCAAAGTTAATGCCTCTCTGCCAGAGGGAACATCAATGGAGGAGTTAACCTTAGAAACCGCCTTGGAACTCATAGCAGCTAAGGCGTCATCGGGTAAATCTGGTAGCAAGTCCAGTAAATCAAAGACTTCCACCAAAAATAAAACCTCTGGGAAATCCACCAAGAAGACTACTAAGAAAACAAAAGATGATAACCAAGAGGCTCAGTTAGAGAGTGAATAAGTAATTGTACTTGCTGACCAACTGATTAAACTCAGGATATATATAATAAGGTGTGACAACACCATTGTCAAGTGGAAACTAGGAAGTTTGAATTGAAGCAAAAACTCTTATCCTTTATTCATGTTCCTTCATCCTTCCTGCTGACCACTGCCTCTTTACTCATTTCTCTGACATTCCCCCTTTCGCCTATTCTGGCTCAAGACCAAACTAGCCAAGACCAAACTAGTCTTGACCAAACTAGTCTTGACCAAACTAGTCTTGACCAAACTAGCCAAGACCAAGTCACTCCACCCCAGCAGCTCTATGTTAAAGGTCGCCAACAGTTAAGTACAGGTCAATTACAAGAGGCTTTAGAGAGCTTCCAGAAGTACCTAGAACTTAAACGAAACATTGGCGATCGCTATCAAGAAGGAGTAGCGCTATATTTTATTGGGTGGGTTCATGATGAACTTGGTCAATATCAATTAGCCAGGTCGTTCTTTGAGCAATCCTTAGCAATTGATCGAGAATTAGGCGATCGCACCGGGGAAGGGAGTACTCTTAATAATCTGGGGTTAACGTATTCCAACCTAGGGGACGATCAAAAGTCCCTAGAATTCTATCAACAAGCCTTAGCCATCTACCGAGAAGTGAGCAATCGTGGCTACGAAGGCAGGACTCTCCATAATTTGGGGAATATATACTATAAGCTGGGTCAAGACCACCAGTCCCTGGATTCCTACCAGCAAGCTCTCGATATCTATCGAGAAATACTGGATAAATCGGAAAACAATTCTCTAGTGTCACAGGCAGACGAAGGAACACTGCTCAATAGCCTAGGGTTAGTTTACCACCGTCTAGGCAAGCACGAACAGGAACAGTTGTCCTATCAGCAAGCCTTGACTATTGCCAAAGAAGTAAGCGATCGCATTTCAGAGGGAATGCTTCTGAATAATTTAGGTATCGCTTACCATCGCCTAGGAAAGTACCAACAAGCATTAGAGTCTCACCAACAAGCCCTAGTGATTCATCGGGAAGTGGGTTCATTAGCTGGGGAAGCATTTACCTTTAGGACTATTGGTGCTGTCCTGGCGGCACAAAACCAGCCAGAACTAGCGATTATTTTTCATAAGCAAGCAGTCAATGTATATCAGTCCCTGGGGCAAGATGTCACTAAACTGTCTCAGGAGAAACTGTCTCAGGAACAAAAGCAGTCCTATACACTCAACTTGGATAATGCCTACCTGAGTTTATCTGAGTTGCTGCAGCAACAAAAACGGGTGCAGTCCGCGCAACTGGTGCTAAATTTCTTCCCAGTGCCAGAGCAAAAAGACGATTTGTCTAATCAAGACAAGACTCAAACTAGGGTTCACGAGAAAATACCATACTTACCGGAAGAGGAGCAAATCAAAGCAGGGTATGAGGCGATTTTGCAGGAGCAGCTTTCCCTGAGGGAACAACTCAATCAACTGATTACTATTCCGATAGCAGAAAGAACTCCTATTCAGCAAGACCGTATTCTTGAGTTTAGGCAAAAGGAGCAGCAGCTGACCCAGGAATTTCTGCAATTCCTCAACAGTTCTAAGGTTAAGAAGCTAGTAACACAGTTGAGGGAATGGTGAAAATGGTAATTGGTGATTGCTAATTGCCAGTTTTTAAGAGGGAACAGGGAACAGGGAACAGGGAATAGGTAGTTTTGGATTAATTTGGTATCTTTAAATACTTTTTTTATCATGGTCTTGATGAATTCCCTCATCTGACTCCCCATCTACCCATCTCCCCAAACTTCCCACACTTCCCTCCCTTTCCCGATTCCCTCGGTGCGCTTTCCGCATTAAGAATTAAATTCGCCACGGGTCGCACCGCTCCCGACTCCCGACTCCCTAAAACCGAAATCGACCTAAGATTCTCCGCCAGTCATACTTTAATGGCAAGACGAACTGGATTCGATCCCAGAGACTGCGGTTATCAAAGCTAACTGGTCCTGGTCCAAAGGTTGCTACCATCAATAATCCACCGATTAGTCCTAGATTTTTCAGAAATTGAATTTCTTGCATTTGATTAGAGAAATCTGTGTGAAAAATCAAGGTGGTGGGAATTAAAAATCCAATTAGCGCTAATGCTCCCCAACGAGCTTTATAGCCTAGTAATACGGATAATCCACCCCCCAACAGTATAAGGATGGTGGGGATAATCAGTATACCGGGAACCCCTTTGGATTCCATCAATTGTTGAGTATAGGTTGGGTTAAATAGTTTATCGATACCAGCTTTAATAAAAATAGCACAAAGGCATATCCGCCCTAGGAGTGGAATGTATTTTTTCATAATTTCCAGGTTTTTTGATCAGCGCTATAACGCTCTATTATAGGAAATGGAATCAAGGATGTTATAGTTCAACCGCCGTATAGTCCACAAATAACCATATTTTATGACTGCCCTCCTCCCTACTCCCTACTCCCGCGCAACCCAGAAGTAAGTACCTCATCCAATTAATAACTGCAATAGCATTGATGGTTGGGTCTAACACTTAAACCCAACCTAGCTACTCGATTACCAGTTAGAAATCAGCGACTGGATAAAAATTAGTTGAAGGGAAATGGTTTAGTCTCAACTCTTGGATTACCATTATTGTTATCGAAAAAACAAATATGTTGAAAAGGAACCATTGACCAACCAGTCACATCTTCAGTCAGTGGTTCGGAAGAAATAATAACAGAGCGTACATCTTCCTCTGCTGCAGATTGCATCTTAAAACCATCATAATCTCCAAAATTTTTGCCCTTCAATGACCAAACAGGACTCTTGAGGAGGTACAATGCATCTTTTTCTCTATCGCTTTTCAGCTCTTGTAATTCTTCATTTGTTAATTTTTGCCAGTCACCTGGTACATCTAGCTGTCGGTTATAGCCAATCCCGAGATTGGCAACTAATAAATCATTACTATCTGCCAGGAACAATTTTAGAACACTGATTCCTTCACAATTGTACTCAGTTTGAACATCAAGAATAATTTTAACTGTCTTGTTGATAGCATCTAGAATTTCATCAACAGACAAATCCTTGGTCGGATCATCGACCTGTGACATAATTAGAGCATAGATTACCTCAGTATCGGTACTTCCCTCTAGATTCTGGATAATTTCTGGTCTGCACTTATTTAATAAAGGGAAGCGAATCTCTTGAAACCCGTATATCCAGCCATTGTGTGCTAAAGCTAAACGGAATCCTGGAAAAATAAACGGGTGGCAATTATGCTCATGGACAACCGCTTCATAAGTGTAGTATGCTGCTCGGATGTGGGATAAAAGTAAATTAGTCTCATGACTCTCACACAAAGACTGTAAATTTCTGTCATAAAAAGGTGGTTTAGTTCCTTTATAGATGAAAGGATAATTGGCGGTGAGAGTGTCTTTTTTCCAAGTAGCAAGTCCAAACCCTGCTAACTGTACCATATGATGGTAATCTGAATCGTAACTTTGATTAACCAAAGAATTATCAGGTTCGAGGATTAACTTGGAAATTGCTAAAGGTTCTCCAATATAGCCCAGTACTCTGCACATAGATACTATCCTTGATGTCATTATTTGTAGAGTTCAGGGAAAGTATATCTTATAGGTGACACTTGGTGGTGAGCAATGTTGTAGTGATATCTCGCACCATTGTGATGAATCCTATGATGGACAGTGAGTAGGTAAGCTATCAGCTATCAGCTATCAGCTATCAGCTATCAGCTATCAGCTATCAGCTATCAGCTATCAGCTATCAGCTATCAGCTATCAGCTATCAGCTATCAGCTATCAGCTATCAGCTATCAGCTATCA
>NZ_JAAHIE010001209.1:0-1426 GCF_010671945.1 Moorena sp. SIO4E2 | reverse complement strand
TGCTTATGGCTGTTCCCCAGTAAGAGGGTCTGAATATGGTATAGGTTGGAATGTCGTAAAACAAATAGCTAAGAACCATAGCCATAAGTGTTGGGTGCTCACTAACACAACTGATCAGTCTCAGATTGAACAGGAATTGGCTAATTCACCTTTAGACAATGTTACCTTTATCTTTGTAGCAATGTCTGAAGGGTCTCGTAATTCAGGATTGTCCCATTATTTGTATTATATCGCCTGGCAGATTAGAGCATTTTTTGTGGCCAAAAAACTCCAGGAAGAAATTGGCTTTGATTTAGTTCACCATGTCACCTATCAAAATTCCTGGTTGCCCACATGGATAGGCTGGTTAGGTGTGCCGTTGATTTGGAATGGTGGCGCTAAAGATAAAATTCCTTCGGTACTCTTGAAGACATTATCCCTACAATCGGCCATGATGGAACGGATTCGGATGGTGTCGATGAATGCCCTAGGTCGCTTTACCCAGTGGTCTGTTGCTTCTCGCGCCCAATTAATTCTATCTCGGGAAGCGAGCCAATGGTCAGACAATTTACCAGTTAAGGCTTTTCCTCCCTTTGGTCTTAATCAAAAAGATATTGAAAGATTAGGTCAACTGCCCCAGCGCCAAGACGAACCCTTTCGAGTGGTAAGTATTGGCAGATTTTTGGGTTGGAAAGGGTTTGCATTGGGCATCCGTGCCTTTGCCCAGTTCCATCGTGAACACCCCACTAGTGAATACTGGCTGATTGGTGATGGTCCTGAAAAGGAGGGACTACAGAAATTAGCTAAAGAGCTTGGATGCGGTGATGCTGTAAGTTTTTGGGGGAAGCTTTCCCGTGATCAGGTCTTACAACGGATGGCAGAGGTGGACGTGTTAATGCATCCGAGCTTCCATGATCATTGGCCGACGGTGGTGTTGGAAGCAATGGCTTCTGGTAGACCTGTGGTTTGTCTCGATATTGGTGGACCGTCGTTGATGGTTCAAGAAGACTGGGGAATTAAAGTGCCTGTCGATAACCTATCCCAAGTGATCAATGATTTAGATCAAGCACTGTTGCAGTTAGCAACTAATGGGGAAAAGCGCATATCTATGGGACTAAAAGGACGAGTGATAGTTTCAGAGAATTGGTCATGGGAGATAATCGGTGAACAAATGTTGAATCTATATCAGGAAGTTATAAATTCGTAAGCATTCAGGTATCAGGTATCAGGTATCAGCTATTAGCTATCAGCTATCAGCTATCAGCTATCAGCTATCAGGCATTAGCCTTGGCCAATGGCCACGCTACTTGAGGTGAAGTCCTGGGGGGGTGACGAAAATAGTTATAAAGCAGACAGGGCAAGCGATCTAGCTCTCATTCCTCGTAAATAATACTTCTGTTTATTACGATTAAGTTTCATTAATTCTTGTATTAAATCAATAAGTTCA
>NZ_JAAHIE010001208.1:0-1430 GCF_010671945.1 Moorena sp. SIO4E2 | reverse complement strand
ATCAGCTATCAGCTATCAGCTATCAGCTATCAGCTATCAGCGATTAGCGCTATGGGCACGCTACTTTACGAACAGCTTTTGAATACAATAAGCTGACCACTAACGGCTGACCACTAACGGCTGACCACTGACGGCTGACGGCTGAATGCTTACCTATTTCCGATTAGCGCAAGCTTAAACCCGGGAGCTATAGATAATGTACAAATATTCATAGGTGACATGCTCCCCCTCAGACCTATTACCCATTACCTATTACCCATTACCTATTACCGATTACCCAAATAAGCGTACAAATGTTCTGCATAAGTGACATGCTCCCATCTCCCCATCTCCCCATCTCCCCACCTCCCCACACCTCCCACACTTCCCACACTTCCCTCTCTTTTCCTACTCCCTACTCCCTTTGACTAATCAACGGAATAGAATCGGATAAATCTGACGCCAAGCTAGCCTAGAAAACACAGCAGTACATACCAACAACCAGATTAATTCTAAAAACCAGAACTCTGGTAACCCTAAAGGCCAACGTAACAAATCAACTATCGATGATAGGGGTAAAATAGCAACAACATAACCCAGTCCAGTGGGTAATGTATCCCTAGGAAAATAAGTACCACAGAGAGTAAACATTGGTATCATAAACAAGAAAATTGGCACATTAATCTGATCAACAGTACGCACCGTTCCGGCTGTAAATAGCCCAATAGCACTAAACAGCATACTCCCCAAAATAATTACAGGAAAAGATACCAGCAATTGCCAGCCAGAGTAAAGTCCCCAGATCACCGCTACTAACCCTGTGATGGTACCAGCTAGAGCTCCCTTTGTAGTTGCCCATAGCCAATCTCCAATAAATACTTCCATGAAAGTCAACGGTGCTGTCAGCAGTGCATGCCAAGTTTTTTGAAAACTCAAGCGAAAAAAACTCCCAAATGCTCCCTCAAAGAATGACTGAAATAGTACCCCAAGTCCGATCATTCCAGGAGCTATAAAGTTCAAGTAAGATGTGGGTTGACCATAGTAAGAAACATCTCCCACTAGGGGAGTTAAACCATAGCCAAAGGCAATCAGATAGATTATAGGTTCAGAAATTGGGAGTAAACTATTGACTAGCCAAGTTTTTTGATACACTTTGGCATGACGATGCCAGACCGAGTAGATACCCCAAAATGTTACAGAAATTCCTTTCATTTTTATTTTAAGATTTTACAAAATTACTAATTAATTATTAACAGAACTTACCCATTGCCCCCTAAATCCCCCAATTCTGGGGGACTTTGACATCATTCCCCCCTAAAATTATGCCCAACTAAACTTCGTAAGTCCTAACTAATTACAAATATCCCAATATAAGATATTACAATTAGTAAACCGGATGTTGATAGTAAACCTGTCTAACTTAATCAATCCAATGATGTTCCGGTCAGTCG
>NZ_JAAHIE010001207.1:0-1432 GCF_010671945.1 Moorena sp. SIO4E2 | reverse complement strand
CCAATACAAGCAGTTCAAAAAATTCAGATACCAAGAATTCAACAATCAAGTTGTCAATCCACAGTAAAGCCAAAGAAGTAGTTGAATTCCAACGCTTACTCACGGCTCGTAACTTGGCTGAGTTTGTGCTCGAGCCAGGTGCTTATTAGGTCACGGTATTCCCATTTTAACTAAGCGCGATCAGTGAGTGATTGTGCGTTGGAAGTCAGAGCACCGAATTAGATTATATAGTCATACCACATTATCGGGTAAGTTAATCGAAAAATTTAGCTTTTAGTGATCAAGGTAGGGCTGGCAAATCCCTAGTATTCGTTATGCGATCGCCATTATTGCCAAGTCGTGAACGAACCATTGTTATTCTACTATAGACGAATGGCCAAAGTGTTAAAGTTTTAAACAAAACTTTACAAAAACCAGCCCATTTTTCCGATATTTATAGGGCTCTTCCGGAGTAACTATGCCGTTGTGTTAGTTAAAATAACGAAGGATTGGAAAGACTGGGAGGAGACTCTGATGATACTAGAAAAACTCCCTTCGTCAGGTAACTATGACGGGGTTAAATACCCGGTAGTTTTTCGATTAGTTGATGCCGCCGATTGTGGCATTACTCAACAGCGGTAACGGGTGTTCATTGTTGGCATCAAAGAAGAGTTAACTTTCCCTAAGTCTTTCCCGAAAAAAAAACATTTTCTTGATAGCTTGTCGATTGGATTAAATTAAAAGCAAAAGAAAATAGCCGTAGAAATACTATCTACAGGTGCGACCCGTGGCGAATTTAATTCTTAATGCGGAAAGCGCACCTAGGCTATTTCAGTGCTGTAAACGCAATTGTCATGTCTATCAGTTTCCGAATCAATCCGGATGTGATCCTACGGGATCAGAGCAGGGGGGAAACCCCCCCAGAAATTTAACGTCTTAACGCCAAGTTGAAGACTTGGTTGCAAAACTAATTACTTGCCCTGGAATCCCGGTCGGCTGCAAAGGGCTCCAGTCGGAACCTTTGCATACCCCAATGCACAAAGGCCGTAAATAGTATTAATTACTGCTTCAGGAGAACCCTTAATGGACTTAATACGTTGTTTCTTGGGATTATTGTTTTGATTCGGAATAAAGTCTGTAGACATGAGTAAAAAACTTAATTACGTTTATATTAATTATGGTAATGATTATAAGCGTATTTATCAAGGGTTTTGATATTTTTTTTTGGAGGTTATTTGAGAATAAATTAAAAAAAATTGACGTATCGCCTTTTTTATAGCATCAATAAATTTATGCATTCTATGTTTAAAAATCGGGTAATTAAAAGAGCTTGCGGAGGCATACTATTACCGTCTTGGTCACCTTTGAACGGGAATTGATTGAGATTTTAGAGCAGGTGGGTGAATCATCCCAGACCGTAGAACCTTTACTAGCTAAATCTGCTTAGTATGAC
>NZ_JAAHIE010001206.1:0-1433 GCF_010671945.1 Moorena sp. SIO4E2 | reverse complement strand
TTTTTGCTCTTAATACCCTGAATAACCACCCCCTCAATTAGATAAATTTTTCTACCAAATTCATCTTTAAGGATATCATCTCCTTCTTTAGAGTTAAGGTCTTTTTCGGTGGCTTGGATGATTCTAAAAACTATGGTAAAGTCTCCGGCTTCTGTCCCAGCAATTTGCCTGATAAATCCTTTTCCTGGTTCGGTTAAATCTCCATCCGTTACTCTCGCCAGTAAGTTAGCAATCTTAGCATCACAGATGAAATCAGGAGCGACTACTGTTCTGTAGTCAAGATAGCGGTTACGGCTTACTAAAAAAGGCCAAGCGTTAATACTCATAGTTACAATTTAATAAATTTAGTTTTTACATTGATTGATGACAAGCAACTCGTTGCCCTGATCGAGTTGCCTTAGCTATTCTTAAATCAGGTTTCATTAAGGAGCAAGCCAGGAAAAAGGTGGGAACGGAATATTCCGCAAAATCCAGTAGGCTAAAATTATTTTCAACATCAACCAAATCCAAGCCGGTTTGATGAAAATTGGGGAAACTTTGCGTCCTGTAAACGCAGGTAAACTGTAGCAAATGTAGGAGTAAATTAGGTAAGGCAATGACAACACCATCAGGGGATTCAGCCCAAAGGCTGCCCACACATTACCATGAAGTAATTGATGAAGTCCCCGCAGTGTGCCACAGCCCGGACAATACAAACCAGTTAACGTCCGAAATGGACTAGGAGGGTAAAGTTGTCCTGGTATAGAAGGATCAAAAAAATACAGAATTATAGCTGAACCTAAAATAATTGCTGATAAAACTTTTACCTTCAATTTTATTCTAGCTATGGGAGACAGAGAATATAAGTATGTTTTTTTCATGAGACTATTGTTGTCAACCTTTACTTGATTATTTGTTTAGGTTTTTAATAACCCAATGCGAGGGAAGCAATAACATATAAAACCAGAATTATTGCCCCGGATATAAAACTAATCCAGCACCATTTTTTAGCATTATCTGATGCTGTAACTGCGGCTTCAGTGTCTCCTGATGTGTATTTTGTGTTAACTTGAGCCGCGTAGAAAATTGCAACAATTCCAAAGGGGACACAGCAGAATAGAGTTACTAAAATCGCTTGCGGTAGATAGTTAGGGACAGGGCAGTTGGAGTGCATAAGTTTACTAGAATTAACGTTTATACAAGTTTCCAAATTTTAATCGTTCTGTCGAAACTGCCACTAGCTAAGGTTTGATTATCTGGACTAAATGCTAGAGTAGTGATAGGACCGGTGTGTCCATTTAGAGTAGTGACTAGAGTTCCAGTTGATATATCCCACAGCTTGATCGTGCCATCATGACTTCCACTGGCAAGGATGCGGTTATCTGGACTAATAGCGAGGGAAAAAATTGCTCCGGTATGTCCTGTCAACTCATACCTCAGATTGCGGGTTTTCA
>NZ_JAAHIE010001205.1:0-1434 GCF_010671945.1 Moorena sp. SIO4E2 | reverse complement strand
ATGAGAGAGTATGCTGGACTATTCATGACCTAGAATTGCTACCAGAAAATGAAGGAACACGCTACGAAATCATTGATGGAGAATTATTTGTGACTAGAGCGCCTCATACTAAACATCAGCAAACCTGTGGCAAAATTTTTCGACAGCTAGATGCTTGGTCTGAAGCCAGTGGTTTAGGAGAAGCTATTCCTAGTCCCGGTGTCCTGTTTTCTGAATCAGATCATGTTATTCCCGATGTCGTTTGGGTTACTCAAGAAACCTATACATTAACCTTAGATAAATCTGGACATCTAACTGGTGCCCCAGAATTAGCTGTCGAAGTTTTATCTGCTAGTCAACAAGACCAAAGACGAGACCGAGAAGCTAAACTAAAACTTTACTCTTCACGAGGCGTAAAAGAATATTGGATTGCTGATTGGAGGTCTCGCAATCTCCAAGTCTATCGCCGGGAAAACAGTCAGATCAAATTAGTAGCAACCCTGTTCAGCCAAGATACCCTAACCTCTCCCCTTTTACCTGGTTTTAGTTGTACTGTGGCTCAGTTTTTTCCTAAATAAAAGGGAATCGGGAATCGGGAGTCGGGAATCGGGAGTCGGGAAAAAAAATTATGTAAGGATATGCGCTACGCGCACGCTACTTGAGGTGCTATCAGCTGTCAGCCGTCAGCTTAAAATATAGCGTTTATCGCAGTTATGAGGTACGCTTCTCAACCTCAAAGTCCCCCGAGCGAGGGATTGCTCGCTCGGGGGATTTAGGGGGATCAATTTGTACTTTATGGGATATATAATTGCTATAAATCTATTTTATTCAAAAGCTGAAAGCTGATAGCTGAAAGCTGAAAGCTGAAAGCTGATAGCTGATAGCTGAAAGCTGAAAGCTGAAAGCTGAAAGCTGAAAGCTGAAAGCTGATAGCTTGCGACCGCATTTCTTTACATTACCCCTCAAACAAAAATCTAAAAACCCTTGACAACTTAAAATATAATCATTACGATTATAAATGTACACCAAAAGCAAAAGGTGACCCTTATGCCTTCACAATTTCCAACAAATTCAGAAAACAATCCAGACGATTATTCCAACAAAAAAATCCGTGTTCAGCACATTTTAAAAGGCTCCCGCAAAGCAATAACTAATACCATGCATACCCTCTATGCACTGGGCTACACCGAAATTGCCGAGTGGAGTCCTCTGCAGCCGACGGATGTTCCGGGAGAATTCATAACAATTACCACCAAGTACTTCAGGCTCCGTTAACACGTTAAATTGCTGGGGGGTTTTCCCCCTGGCCAAACCATCCGGTCGAGTCCCGTAAGATCACTCACGTCTGGATAAGTTGGAAAACTGAATGACATAAGGTAAATTCCTAGCCGTGGATAGTATTTCTGCGGCTATTTTTTTTTGAGGTTAGCAGGTTATCAGGTTGAAGGTTGTTCG
>NZ_JAAHIE010001204.1:0-1434 GCF_010671945.1 Moorena sp. SIO4E2 | reverse complement strand
GGCCTATATTCTTTACACTTCCGGTTCTACAGGACGCCCCAAGGGTGTGCTCCAAAACCATCGCTATGTCCTGAATCTATGCCGGAACTATACCAACAGCGGTAAGATTAGCTTTAGCGATCGCTTTTCACTGTTGTACTCAGCTGCTTTTGGTGGTGCAGTGCGAGATATTTACTGTGCCCTGTTGAATGGAGCAGCACTATTTCCCTTGGATGTCAAGCAAATTGGGTTACATCAGTTAGGTCGATGGTTGCGAGATCACGAGATCACCGTTATGTTTGCGGTGGCGACATTGTTTCGTCACTTTGTTTCAACATTGGATGGGCTGGGAAATTTTCCTAAGTTACGACTAATCCAAATTGGGAGCGAAACGGTTTACCGACAGGATGCCGAACTTTTCCAGGAAAACTTTTCCGACCAATGCACCTTAATGGTGAATCTCGGAGGTACAGAGATTAGTCCAGTGCGACAATTTCCCATTACCAAAGAAACCGTGCTCACTGGTGCGACGGTGCCTGCGGGCTATGGAGTTGAGGGCACCGACGTTTTCCTTTGGGATGAATCGGGGCAAGAGGTTCCCCCGGGAGAGGTTGGTGAAATTGTGGTTCGTTCTCGCCAAGTGGCCTTGGGATACTGGCAACAGCCATCGCGAACCGAGCAAGTGTTTATTACCGATGGCGAGCATCGATATTTCAAAACCGGTGATTTGGGTCGGTTATTACCGGATGGTTGTTTGCTGCACCTGGGTCGTAAAGATTTTCAGGTCAAGATCCGAGGTTATCGGGTTGAAACAACTGAAGTGGAAGCGAGTTTGTTGAACTTAGACGCTGTTAAAGAGGCGGTTGTAGTCGCCCAGACAGAAGCAGGGGGAGCAGTTGGGGATCAACAGCTAGTGGCTTATCTGACTCCGGTAAATTCCCAAAATAGACTGACAGCTAAAGAATTAAAAGCTGCTTTGGGAGACAAATTACCCAGTTACATGGTTCCAGCTGGCTTTATTTGGCTAGAGTCATTACCTTTAACGGTAACTGGTAAAATTGACCGACGGGCTTTACCCAAACCCGAATCAATTCTATCAACATCAGAATTAGAATTAAACGTTATTGCCCCCCGTACGGCGACAGAAGAAACCTTAGTAAAAATTTGGTCGGAAGTCCTAAAAATAGAGCCGATTGGCATTGAGAATAATTTCTTTGAATTAGGGGGACACTCCCTTCATGCTAGCCAAGTTGTGGCTCGTATTTCTAATAGACTAGGCATTGAAGTACCATTGAAGCAGATTTTTGAAACACCAACAATTAGTCTGCTTTCAAATTACCTAGAATCGGTAAATACTAGCAGCAATTGTAGCACTGGTAACTATCCCTTAGTCCCCACCGCCAGGGCAACAGAGGCAGACATTCCTCTATCCTTAACCCAACAAGGTCTCTGAGA
>NZ_JAAHIE010001203.1:0-1435 GCF_010671945.1 Moorena sp. SIO4E2 | reverse complement strand
TGTTCATACTCCCACCAATTTCTGGGATGACTTGATCGATTTTGAGACCAGAGGCATTACAGAAGGTATCCATAGCTTTAACTTGGTTTTCCAGGTCTGGTCTTTGAGAAGGAGATGATACCCGGCAGTAAACGACAATAGACCGTTTCATATAATCGGGTAACAACCCTTTCAATTCGTTGATATGTTTCTGGGTGTAAACTCGGTGGTTTCCTAGTGTCCTGTCTGCAACCAATTTTCCCGATGCATCCCATCGTTGAAGGGTTCTAACCGAGACACCAGCGATTTTGGCAAATTGGTGAGGTCTGTAATGCATAATACTAGACAAGTATGTAGAAGTTTGTCTAGTATTGTCAATAATTTAACGACTAAATCTCAACTCCTTTGACAACATCCTCAAGTACTTGGGTCAGATATCGAAAGACACAGAAATTCGGGGACTTTGGATCAAGGAACTTGGGTTAAAGGAACAGGGAATAGGTCAGAATAATTGACGCAAGCAATATCATAAAAATACTAATGGTGCAAGGTCTAACCAAACAACCTTTAACAAAAAAACCTTCAACTTTCAACCAAACAACCTTCAACCTTCAACCTTCAACCTTGGCCTATTGGCCACGCTACGCGAACAACCCTATGGACTCTAGTCATTCAAGACCGGCTCGAGCAACATTGCCGTACCCACAGGAAATGGATAGGAGATATTTTCGGTCAGAGCAGACACTCGATAAAGCATTGCTCCCCCTTCTCGATTTTGTTCTACCCCATTCATCACAATGCGCAGGACATTGCCTGGTTTAACAGGTTCATTCAAGGTCACCGTAAGAGCCATACCACCTTCAGGACTCTTAGACACTGCTGTGGTTGCTGCCACTCTCTCACCAAACTGATTAGTAACCGTTGCTTTACGAACACCAGCCAGATTGGTGCATTCAATCACAACAGCATTTATTGGAAACACAGCCACACCAACGGTAATAAAATGCCTATCCCCTGCAGCTCCAGCAATTCCAGCGCTGGCAACATAGGGAGCATTCGGCACAAAACCCGCTTGAGCCTGAGCCACTGGTACTAGACTAGGGATGGCAATAGGCAACACAGATGCGGCGAATGCTAGGGCTGAAACTGCTCCGAAAACTTGTTTTTTCATCACTCAATCGTCTTGGGATACCAGACTTAAACAACGTTGAGTTGATTTTAAAAAAGACCTATGGAAATTGTCTGCCTGAAAAAATCGGGAATTTTACCTAGATTGGAGTGGGCCATCTGCTGGTAATAGTCGTAAAAAATTGGAAAAAATTGCTTGATTGCACGGAAATTTTGGCAATTCTATGTCAAAGTAAAGCTAGTGTTTGGTGTGTTGGCTTTCAACCTAGTCAATGATGGCAGACGAAGCCCTAGCTGTTTTGGACACAATTTTGCCCGATTACTCCTT
>NZ_JAAHIE010001202.1:0-1440 GCF_010671945.1 Moorena sp. SIO4E2 | reverse complement strand
GAACAGTTAGCTCAAGGTTACCAAGACCACCCAGATACCTTAGCCATACTTCAAGAATCGGTTCGTTCTGATAAAGATTCCTGGCTGCGAAGTACAGCAATTGAACAGTTAGCTCAAGCTTGGCACGCTCAGCCTTGGTTATGGGAATTTTTATGCGATCGCAGTCTCAATGACCCCTTTGAGCGTGATCAAGACGAGGATTACGACAATGTCAATCCTCGACAAGTAGCCCTTAATGTCATCCTCGAATATTATCCTAACCATTCCCAAACCCGATCCTTATTGCAGGATAGAGCAGAGCATGACCCTGATCCTAAACTGCGGGAGTTTGCTCAGCGGCAATTAGCAAAGTTACGCTAGTTCTGATAGTAATCAAGTATACAGAATGTTTTACCTGTTATCTGTTTACTAAAATTCTTAACTGATTTACCTCACCCAATTGATAACTGCTAGCTATTATCAATAAGCTCTTAAAAAGGCTTGATAAGTATTATGAAATATAGTAAATTGCTTAACAGCAAGTAAATACTCCCAAAGTCTAAAACCTTGGGAGAGTCATTTTAGGTTACATTAAATCCAGTCTAGCATCCCTATTTTAATTGTGAAAATAAAACCATGGGAATAGATTCTAATTTAGAATGTAGAATTGAGAATTGAGAATTTGTAAGCAGGTATACAAAATTGATTACACATTTAACAAAACTCAAAACCTTACAATGTAAGGATTACAAAAATTGAGATTAGGTAATTAATTCTGTGTAGGTGTTTAATTCTACATTCTACCTTCTACATTCTTAATTCTACATTCTACCTTCTACATTCTTAATTCTACATTCTTAATTCTACATTCTTAATTCTACATTCTTAATTCTACATTCTGCCTTCAAGACCCTTCAACAACAATCGCTCCAATAACGGTTTAGGAATTGTCTCGAAATCCTCCAACAAGAGATCCATAATGGCCAGATGGCGCAAGTGAGCAGGAGTAGGAGGGTAACAGCGACGACTGGTGCTAAACCAGCCGTTAACGGTTTGAGTAGAGCAAGAACAGATTAAAGCCATATCTTCCCTAGTCAGGTCCCACTTATTGTAAAACCGTTGCGGTGTCATACCCAATTCGCAGTAACTGTACAGTCGGATTAAGATTTGCTCTCGCTCCGTTATCGGATAGGGATAGGAATTTTCTCCCTTCGACTCCCTCGGTTGTGCAAGCTGTTGGGCAAGCTGTTCCAGGCGCTCCATGGCTTCGTGATAATCGATGGGATGATAAACGAATCGTTTTTTTGGCATGATAGAGTTACCTCCATTTAACTTGGGGGGGAGAGCCGCGCTTCCAGGTTGGTGGCCGATGAGCGCGGCTCTTTTTCCAATGATTATAGTATAACCAATGGCTACTATTCTTGTCAACAATAAAATCAAAAAAATCAAGGTAATTTACAA
>NZ_JAAHIE010001201.1:0-1449 GCF_010671945.1 Moorena sp. SIO4E2 | reverse complement strand
TTCCTGAACTACTGCTGACTTTTTCAGCTGGTCACCCACCAGGAGGTATTGACTCAAACTATTACTCTGACTAATTTGTCAGTTTTACTGAGATCTAGTCTACCGTACTTTTAAAAGAGCCGCACCCTATCGAATTGGGGAGTTTCTTCCCGTAGCGTGGCCTACGGCCAGGGGAAAAGAATACCCCATCCTCCAAAATCAGAAGCGTTTATCTGGAGGGGAACAGGAATGGAACCAAGTTGACTTATCGATTAACCTGTTATAGTAGCTAGTTCCCATGATAGGAATGCAGATATTGCTAATACCGAAAAAATCATAGCTCCTATAATTACGCTTAACGGTATTAAGAAGACTTTGTGTGATCTTTTTCAACTAACAGAAAAAATGACAAGAAATGAATTCAGTAATTTTGTTTGCAACAAACAGGTCTTATGCTCGCCCTAGCGCCACTATCGGAATTGCGGTATCGGAAAGCTGAGCGACCACTTGCGTCAAGGGTGACAAGCAGACTAGAAACGTTTTGGGGTAAGCTTTTGAGCCATGCTATTCCCAATGTTCCGAATCTGCACATTGGCAGGATACCAAAAGCGTGTACAGTTTTTTGTCCTCTTTCATCGTCACCATCTGATGGTTTTTTGACCAGTTCTGAGCAAATATGTGCAGCGTTACCAAATCAAGGACTAAAACTATCAAGACCCTTGTAGAGAAAGACTTTAACAGCCTTACATTGACCTGATCTAAAGGCTTGATTTTTCTGTCGTTGGAGGTTATACTGACGACTGCATCGAAAAAGCGATTGGCCGTAGGCCACGCTTTGCGAACGCACTGACCTGTCCCGGAAATGCGATTGGCCGTAGGCCACGCTACGCGATCGCTAAGTAAATTTGACACTCCCCGCCCTATAAGAGCGGGGATTCTTGGATCAATGACCCGTCTTGCTCAACCAGGTCGGAACCAGGAAGAGTAGAGGACAGATCTCCCCAAGCGTTTAAAAGGGTTCCGGTGTGCCCCACCGTACCTAAGGCTCTCGTTAAGATATTTCTGGCGGCGTTGTGATCTCGATCTAATTGACACCCGCATTTACAGATATGGGTTCGAGTTGATAATGATTTCTTGACCACTTCACCACAATCAGAACAATTCTGGCTTGTATAAGCGGGATGCACTGCAACAGTTACCCTACTAAATTTTTGACCAAAATATTCTAACCACTCCCGGAACTGATACCAACCTGCATCATTAATAGACTTGGCAAGACAGTGGTTTTTGACCAGGTTCTTAACTCTTAAATCTTCGTAAGCCACCAGGTCGTTAGACCGGATTACGCAACGTGCCAGTCTCTTGGCATGTTCTTCACGCTGCCTACTTATTTTAAGATGTGTCCTACCCAGCCTATTAATAGCCTTCTTTCGGTTAGCTGAGCCTTTCTTTTTCCGGGAAACTTTACGA
>NZ_JAAHIE010001200.1:0-1454 GCF_010671945.1 Moorena sp. SIO4E2 | reverse complement strand
GTTTGTGGTCTTGCTACGTCTTGGGGGAATTGGCTGAATCGGATCTTTCTGGTGCAACTCACGTCTTCAGTGTCAAACGGCGGGATGTGGAAATTTTGCAGACACAGAGTAACCGCATTCTGGTTCGCGGTACCCTCCAACCAGGGGATCAAGTAATCGTCGGCGGAACCCATCGCCTTGTTCCTGGACAACAGGTGCGCTCAAAAACCGTTGTTGGGGTCAAAGTGCGATAGTAGTGTCTTGGGCTAAGTAGAACAAGTATTATTGTTTAAGTTTAACCTTCTTGCTAATCTAATTACTAGTTAACATAAACTCTGTAAGACGATTGTATAGAAAAACACTGTTTACTGTAACCACCATAGTCCTAGTCACCAGTATCCTGGGCGCTTGCGCCAAGGAACCTTCCCCCCCTGAGACTAAGTCTAATCTCAGGCTGACTGCAGAAGGTTTGGGTAAACTCAACAAAACTAGCAACTTTGATGCTGATACCATCAAGAGTGCTCTGCCCAGTTATACCGTAAAAAAAGAAACCACCTCTGCTGAAGGGGAAACTTACGATATTTTCAAAGCCTACTGGCAAGATAGCCCGGTAGTGGAAATCGATGCCGACATCTCCCAGCAAAAAATCGGCAGGATTGAAGTGCTAAGCGATCGCATCCCTGGTCCAAAGGATGTGAAAGTAGGAATAGCCTACTCAGACACTCCTGGACACGAGAAACTAGACTGCTTCCCAGGTGAGGAAGGGTCCACTGGGCAAGTTATTTGTTGGTTTGAGGAAAATGCCTCGATCATATACGTCTATCAACCCCTTAACTGGGAAGGACCTTATGATAAGTTGCCTCCCCTTGAGGTTCTGACCAAGGCTAAGCTAGATAGTCTACTTTGGGTAGCACGTTAAATTAGTTGCTAGTGGTGCTTTAGGGAAGGGCTCGCACTCATTTTCCGCCTCGTCGCCCATTTTGGGACAGCCCGTGTGGGAATTGTAACGGGCAAGATGCCCGTTCCACCAAGATGCCCATTCCACCCACCGGGTCAAACAGCTAATTACCGCTCTTTCATGGCTGGGGAATGGCTCAATGGTGTTTTTGCTGAAGATTCCAACAGCAAACCATACTCAATGCCTTCCACCACAGCTTCATAGGACGCTTCGAGAATATTACTGGAAACCCCCACAGTTGTCCAGCGCTGTTCTCCATTGCTCGATTCCACTAGCACTCGTGTCTTAGCCGATGTGCCAGCAGCACCATCGAGAATCCGCACTTTGTAGTCAGTTAGATGGAAATCAGCAATCTCTGGGTAAAACTTCACCAAGGCTTTGCGCAAGGCGGCATCAAGGGCTGACACTGGTCCATTGCCTTCTGCTACTTCCAAAATATCCTGGTTGTTAACAGATACTTTAATGGTTGCCACAGAATTACTGTAGGGTTTACTGACCCCTTGTAGCATATCGCAAT
>NZ_JAAHIE010000120.1:0-16170 GCF_010671945.1 Moorena sp. SIO4E2 | reverse complement strand
GCTTTGGCCAATAGATTTAACGAATCATTTAGGACTGCTATAATTATTTTATAACATTTTTACACAGCCAGTTCGGTATAGCCAATTTAATTAGTTAAATTTTACTTAAATTCCAATTCTTTTGCGTCCTGTGCTGCAAGCCTACGCCAGACCTTAAGATTTACAGAAGGTAACTACGATATCCGATAAATTCATCAGTGACGAGTCTAATCACATTGGCTATTATGCTTACTGTATTGAAGAGTATATTAAGCGAGGCAATCGTGATTGGGTAAGGGAGATGATGATTCGTCGTCAAGCATCTGTGAATGAATTTTGCCTCGAAAAGATCGACCTAGAGCAGGTGAAAGGTTGAACGCGATCGCGTGGCCTAAAGGCCAAGATTCTTCACAGTTGAATCTTGACAGGTTGAAGGTTAAAGGTGATCAAACCAACCTTCAACCTTCTAACCTGCAACTTTTAACCCAAGCCAACCTAGAACCTTGGCCAATAGGCCACGCGATCGCGTTCAAGGTTTTTAGCCTACTGTCGAAGAAACTAACTCCCGTTCCTCTACCACATCAGGATTGGCTTGAGGAGTATCCGCCTCAGAAGGCGGTACCACTTGCCAGAATTTGGGCAGATATTCAGACCAGTTATCCAGAATCATCTGGGCTTTCGGGCTACCAGTCCGAGTGGCATGGTCTTGAATTAAGCCTTTCAACTGCTGCTCTCCAGCCGCTGAAATCAGCCGTTGAATCTTGACATCCTGGTTCACTTTGGCGGGAAAACTCTCCTCTTCATCTAGGAAGTAGGCTAAACCACCAGTCATACCAGCACCTACATTGCGTCCCACTTTCCCTAAGACTACAATTACACCACCGGTCATGTATTCACAGCAGTGATCACCAGCTGCCTCAATCACAGCACAGCCTTTAGAGTTGCGCACACCAAACCGCTCACCAGCACCGCCATGGGCAAATAAGGTTCCGCCAGTGGCACCGTAGAGGCAGGTGTTACCTACAATCACATTGTTAGCTGGGTCGTAGGTGGCATCAGCGGGTGGTTTGATAATAATTTCACCACCATGCATCCCTTTACCTACATAGTCATTGGCTTCACCAGTTAAAATCAGGGTCATACTAGGCAGGTTAAAGGCACCAAAGCTTTGACCCGCAGCCCCCTTGAAGTTGAGAGTAATGTTTCCATCGAAACCACTGTTACCATACTGCTTGGCAATTACTCCAGCAATTCGAGCCCCTACAGTACGGTCAGTGTTCACGATGTCCACATCTTTAGTCACAGACCCATGGTTTTGAATAGCATTCGTCAGGTCAGCGTCAGCCAGCAGTTGATCATCTAGCACTGGTCCGTTGCTGTGGACATCGTTATGGTTAAGCCAACTGCGGTCTGTGCGAGTATCAGGCAGCTGAGTCAGACAATCTAGATTCAGCATAGATGTCTTAGTCAACTCAAGGTCCTCCCGGACTTTGAGTAGATCAGCCCGACCAATGATATCCTTTAAGGAACGGTAACCTAGTTTGGCAAGAAGCGATCGCACTTCCTGAGCCACAAAGTAGAAGAAGTTGACAACATGGCCTGGAATCCCGCTAAAGCGCTGGCGCAGCCGTTCTTGCTGAGTAGCAACTCCTACAGGACATTGATTGGTATGGCAAATCCGTGCCATAATGCAGCCTTCAGCAATCATCGATACCGAACCGAAACCGAACTCTTGTCCTCCCATCAAGGCCGCCATCAGTACGTCCCAACCAGTTTTTAAGCCACCATCTACCCGCAGCAAAACGCGATCGCGTAGTTGGTTTTCCATCAAGATCCGATGTACTTCAGTTACTCCCAGTTCCCAAGGCACTCCAGCGTGCTTAATCGAACTCAGGGGAGATGCTCCAGTCCCGCCATCATGACCAGAAATTTGGATTACATCCGCATTCGCTTTAGCTACCCCAGCCGCAACAGTTCCAATCCCAATTTCTGCCACCAACTTCACAGATACCTTAGCTTGAGGGTTAATCTGATGCAAATCAAAAATCAGCTGCGCTAGGTCTTCAATCGAATAGATATCATGATGGGGTGGTGGGGAAATTAGGGTTACCCCTGGCTTAGAACGCCGCAGCTTAGCAATGTAGGGACTGACCTTCTTACCCGGTAACTGACCCCCTTCCCCTGGCTTAGCACCTTGAGCAATCTTAATTTCTAACTGCTTCCCACTCATCAGGTACTCTGGTGTTACTCCAAAACGACCAGATGCTACTTGCTTAACCGCAGAGGAAGCAACATCCCCATTACGTAATCCCTTTAAGTGAGGTAGAGTCTGAGAATGACCAGTCTGATCCACATCATTCAGAATGGTGAAGCGCACTGGGTCTTCACCCCCTTCACCACTGTTGGATTTACCGCCAATCCGGTTCATCGCAATAGCTAGAGTTTCATGAGCTTCTCGGGATAGAGAGCCTAGGGACATTGCGCCGGTACAGAAGCGCTTGACAATTTCCTCAACAGGTTCTACTTCCTCGATCTCAATAGTAGGTTGGTCGCTGTTGAAGTCCAACAAATCTCGTAGTGCAGTTGCTGGACGCTCTTCCAACAGTTTGCGATACACATCGTAGTGGTCGTAGGCTTCTTTGTTAGCTTCAAGGTTTGAAGGTTTAACCTGCAACTTGCTAACTTCCAACTCTTTGTGATGTTTCCCGTTGCCATTGTTAGAGGATTGGTCACGGACGAAAGCAGAAACCGCCTTGTGTAGGGCTTTAGCCATTTGAGGGCTGTTCATGTGATACTCGCCCCGAGGACGGTAATTGATAAAGCCAAAGTTTTCCAGTTTCTTAGCCGTCAGGGGGAAAGCCCGCTTGTGAAACTCCATCACTTCCTGAGCTAAATCAGCAATACTCAAACCTCCCAGCCGGGATGTAGTTCCCTTAAAGGCTAGTGCCAATAAATCCCCACCAATGCCAATAGCTTCAAAAATCTGAGCGCCATGGTAAGACGATAATAGGGAAATTCCCATCTTAGATAGGATTTTCAATAAACCTGCTTCTACCGCCTTGCGATAATTTTTCTGAGCTTGGTCTATGGTTAGGCTTTCCAGTTTCCCCTGGGCCATCAATTTTTGAGTTTTAGGATTAGCCCACCAATTCCGCACCGATTCCCAAGTCAAATACGGACAAACTGCTGATGCACCATAACCGATTAAGCAAGCATAGTGATGAGTACTCCAGCATTGAGCCGTTTCCACAATAATGGATGCCTTCATCCTTAATCCTTGAGAGATCAGGTGGTGGTGAACCGCACCTACAGCCAACATTGGTGGAATATAGGTGTAGTTTTCAGAAAGCCCTCCAGCAGTTTTATCACTCAAAATCAGAATCTTTTTGCCAGCCCTTACCGACTCAGCCGCTTGGTCACACAGACGACTCACAGCTACTTCTAGCCCCCCCGGACCAGTAGCAATTTCAAATAAAGTAGACAGTTCAGCCGTCTCAAACCCTGAGGCTTTCACCGCTGCCAACTCGGCCTCATTGAGTACTGGGGTTTCCAGCTTTAACAACTGGGCATACTCGGGCTTAGCTTCTAATATATTCCCTCGCTCACCCAGCTCTATACTCAACGACATCACCAAACTTTCCCGCAGAGGGTCAATAGGTGGGTTAGTGACCTGGGCAAAGCGTTGTTTGAAATAGTCATAGAGTAGTCGAGACTTATTGGAGAGTACCGCCAAGGGAATATCATCTCCCATACAGAAAGTAGGTTCTTTCCCCTGGGTGCTCATCGGCTGGATGATCATCTCCACATCCTCAGCAGTGTAGCCAAAAGCGGTCTGCTGACGCAGTAACTCAGCCGCATCTTGTTCAGGAGCCTCAGTAAAGGGTTGGGGTTCCAATTTTACACGATACTGCTTCAGCCACTGACCATAGGGTTGCTGAGCTGCCATCCGTTGCTTGATGTCCCAGTTTTTTAGAATTTCGTTGCTTTCCAGGTCAACAGCAATCATTTGCCCTGGTCCGAGTCTGCCCTTTTCCACAATCTCGGATTCTGGCAAGTCCACTACCCCCACTTCTGATGCCACCACCACATAGCCATCCCGGGTAATGCTATAACGAGCCGGTCGTAATCCATTTCGGTCTAGGCTGGCTCCCACTGTTTTCCCATCACTGAATACTAATAGCGCTGGACCATCCCAAGCTTCCTGAATTCCACTGTAGTATTCATAAAAATCAACAATTTCCGGATAGTTATCCAAATCCGGCTGATTTTGGTAAGCCTCCGGCACCATGATCATTAATCCTGCCAGAGGACTGCGTCCAGATTGCACCAGTAATTCAAATACATTATCTAAGATGGCTGAGTCACTGTTTTCTGGATTGATAATAGGCTTGATCTCATCTAAGGAGTTATTTGGTTTCAGGTTAGTTTCGGTTGCAGATTCAAGGTTATTTGCCTTCAACCCTTTTTCCCAAACCGGATGAGCCAAGTCAGCCTCTCGGGCGATCATCCAGTTGACATTGCCCAACAGAGTATTAATCTCACCATTATGTCCCAACAAGCGCATCGGTTGAGCGAGGGGCCACTTGGGCATAGTATTGGTGCTAAAGCGTCGATGATAGACAGCAAAACCACTCTGGTAATCAGGATTTTTTAAATCTAAATAAAACTCTCCAAGTACCGCTGAGCGCACCATGCCTTTGTAGACAATCGTGCGACTAGAAAAAGAGCAAAAATACCAATCCTCAGGCACTCGGATGGTACTCTGAGATTTTAGGGCCTTAGCAATGCGACAGCGAGTTTTGAACAGCAAACGCTCCAGTTCATCTCCTATCTCCCCTTCAGAGGCTACGATCAACTGTTCGATATGGGGTTGATTGGCTTTCGCTTGGATACCCAGGATCTCTGAACGTACTGGTACCACACGCCAGCCTAAAACCTTTAAGCCTTCTTGAGCGAGGACTTCCTCAACAATTGACTTACCTTGGCTAACCAACGTCTCATCCTGAGGCAAGAATACCATCCCAACTCCCAACTGCTCCGTAGGAGGCTGGTCAATTCCTTGTTCGGTCAACCATTTTTGCAACAGTTTCCAGGGAATAGCGGTCAATAAGCCTGCACCATCCCCTGAATCTTGGTCAGCACTACACCCCCCCCGGTGTTCTAAACAACCCAGTGCCACTAGAGCTTGTTCAATCAATTTATGGCTAGCTATACCCTGCCCAGAAGCAATAAAGCCAACCCCACAGGCATCTCGTTCCTCCACCAACCAACGTTGACCTGGATACGGTATCCTTTTGTGATAGTGTTGTAGATCTTCCTGGTTTTTCTGGTTATCGATATTATTCATCCAATTATTCACGGTGTTTAGTGATGCTTTCATTACAGACTGAGGACTATTAACCTAGTAGCAGTGACCTATAGACTGCTACTAGGCTGGAAAAATCAACAATGATTTACCATCAATGGTGAGCCAGAATTTGGTTGGGTCTAATCCCGAGTCCCTGGGTGGAAAAATCTATCAAGCTTTTTTTCCCTTAGAAACTCCTATCCTGAGTATCCAATGAAATCTGGTCAGCTGCTGACACAAAAGCTACATCCTCCGACACAGAGCAAGGGATGTAGTTAACCTGATCAGGTTTTACCAGTAGCAACACGCTTAGTGCTTCAACAAGGGCATGCAACTAACCACCTAGCTGATGACCAAAGTGACCAGGGTTCCCTGACGCTGGCATAAATCCTAGAAACTTACCTATATAGGTGGATAGTCATGATATAAGAAATAGGTTAGCGATAGCAATACCTAATTTCTCCATAAACCTACTGAAAATTTTACTCGGGAAGAAATTGGTGGATTTACCGTAGCAGTGATCAAGACCATTGAGCGAAACTCAAAATAGCTTTCTTAACGACTCTTTTGCACTGACAGGACTTGATGTTGTCACAGTAGCCTTCATCACAGTCTTAGTTTAGACCAGGTGGCATCTCCTCTCTAAATGCCTAGGTATTAGGCTCATGGTCTTAGGTCTTACAAAAGGGGGAGTTGAGGGCCTCCGTGCTTGACCCGGAGTGCTTCATAACTTTTTTAGAACCCACTTAGCCTAAATGCCTAGAGCGTTGCTCAATTTTTGAATGAATATAAGTAGAGTGGGCATCCTGCCCGCGCGAAAAGATATTGAAACTGGCAAGATGCCAGTTCCACGCAAGATGCCCATTCCACAGGTGCGACCCGTGGCGAATTTAATTCGCCAAGTAAGAGCGCACCTAAGCAAGATGCCCATTCCACAGGTGCGACCCAAGGCCGCGAGGGATTGCTCGCGGCCTTGGAGGCGCGCACCTACTCTTATAGCAGAAGTCAGAAGTCAGAAGTCAGAAGTCAGAAGTTAAACTCAAGCCAAACTGTAGTTTGAGACTTTTGTCATGTCCTAATTACCCTGGCGACTGCTATAAAATCATTCCATTATTAAGCAACGCCATGCCTAGAGCCTAAATGCCTAGAGCCTAGGTTAAGAGTATGTGAAATTAAACCTTCTCTATAGTTTTTGCTGACTGATTTAGGCTATGAAAGGTATGCTTTCAGCCAAATCAGTCCTTTGAGGAAACAGGCTACTAGCAGCAACCAATGCTCAATGGAACCCTTTGATGGTGACTAGAGTAACACCAAAGACCGGAATTGATACTACAAAAGTGTGGACTAAGATCTCCAAGCTAGCCATTACCCTCTTGCTCCTAATTCTATTCCCAGCATCCGTAGCTACGGCAAATAGGCGAGTTGGAGCAATTGAACCCTTAATCTTAAATAGCTTTAAAGAGTTACTTAACCAGTTGCCCCCAGCAGATGAAGAGACCCCTGTCCTCGTTCAAAGTTTATCCCAAACCACCCAGGAGAACATCCTAGTTTTAAAGGGGAAGAAACTATTGGAAGAGCTACCACCCATGCCTGATAACACCTTAGAGGTAGAGTTTTTCTCTGTCCCCCCCCAGGTGATCCGACAAGGGTTTCAAGTGTATTTAAATGGTCAGCGGATCAACTTACCTTGGCAGCAGTGGCTGGTCGGAACCTCAGTGCGCACTGGCATCAGTGATGTAGGAGCGATGCAAACTTTGGGCATAGAAATGCTCAATAGTAAAGATTTTACCAAGCAACCGATCCGGTGGTTTTCTAAACCCCGGAGTACATCAGTAGTTTTCCCCAGCCAAGTTAGTGGTGCTTATCGATATCTAGATATTACCGATTTTGCCAAAACAGCAGGTTGGCAGTTACAAGTTCACGGGGATAAGCTGTATATCTCTTCCATGCCAGCCAGGGTGAAGGCTATCCGCCAGGGACGTCAGCCTTGGGGTAATCGTATTGTTCTTGATTTAGACCGCCCAACCTTCTGGCAAGTCAATGACCGACGCACTGAAGGTGTGATTACAGTAGCTGCCTCAGCCGACCAGTCACTAGTCAAGGGTTTTAATGCTCTAGAGGGTGCCAAGATCCAAGGGCCTGAAGATGTAGCTCCCATTTCCGTGGGCGCTCCTATGGATAAACCGGTTATCCGCTTAGAAAGCCATCAGAACCAAACTAGGCTCAGGGTGGATTTCCCCAAAGGTAAACGTCTGCGAGTTTTCACCTTGCCTAACCCGTTTCGATTGGTGATTGATTTGCGACCCGATGCCATGGTCAAGAAAAATATTCTCTGGGCACCTGGCATCCAGTGGCGTCAGCAGTTGATTAGTCTCAAAGATACTAGTTTCCCAGTGGTGTGGCTGGAGGTTGACCCCAAATCTCACCACTTGCGCCTCAGACCGATTGGCAGTAATGCTACGACGCAAGTGGGAACAGCCCCACTAATTAAAGCTGCTCAGTGGTGGCAAGCATCTGCTGCAATTAATGCTGGCTTTTTCAACCGTAACAACCAATTGCCCTTAGGAGCAATTCGCCGTGATAGTCGGTGGTTATCCGGTCCAATTTTGAACCGGGGAGCGATCGCTTGGAATGATCGCGGTCACGTTAAACTCGGACGACTGAGCCTGACCGAAACCTTAGTTACCTCAAACCAGAAACGTTTGCCAGTACTATTCCTCAACAGTGGTTATGTCAAAGCTGGAATTGCCCGCTACACTCGCGCCTTTGGACCAACCTACACTCCCTTAATTGATCATGAAATCATCGTAGTTGTCCAGAACAACTCGGTCACCCATCTGTTGCCTGGAGGACTTGCCGGTCAGCAAGCCTTTCCTATCCCCCCCAATGGCTATCTAGTTACCCTGAGGGCCAACAGCACAGCCGTTCATGATCTTAGTATCGGTACCCAAGTGCGAATTGAGGGAAGTACCTTTCCCGCTGACTTCAATGGCTACCCCCATATTCTCGGTGGTGGACCACTGCTACTACAAGATAGGCTTATTGTTTTGGATGGCAAATCGGAACAATTTAGTGATGCCTTTATTCAGCAGTCTGCTCCACGCAGTGCTATTGGAAGCACTGCTAATGGCACATTGATTATTGCTGCTTTTCAGTATAGTCATACTGGACGTGGCCCAACATTAAGGGAAACAGCTCAGTTGATGCAGAAATTGGGAGCCATTAATGCCCTCAATCTTGACGGGGGTAGCTCAACTGGACTTTATCTAGGTGGTCAACTCCTAGATCGCTCTCCCTATACAGCAGCACCAGTTAACAACGGTCTGGGCATCTTTTTTACACCTGTTCCCTAATAGTTTAAGAAGTATTAAGTATTAAGTATGAAGGAATTATGAAGTGCTCATATTTATTAAGATTTTCCGAAATCACGAATCCCTTAACTATAGGTTTATTCAGCTTCCACTTAGGTCAAGATAACTATATAAGAGTGTAAAGAATTGATATAAATTCAGGGAATAGACTAATCTGACATTAAAAAAATAGTTATAGTTTGCTAGGTTTGGTTATAGTCAATTATCCTTGATTTTGTTTAAGCTAGAAATTAGTAACCGATTAGTCAACTTTACCAAAATCACTTAGCTAGACGTTTTCAGTAACAAAACCATGGTTCAGTCAAAAGAAATTTCTCAAGTTTCCGCAATTACCCTACAGTCATCCCGAGTAGCTGAAGGCGTTGCCGCTACCGAACTACGACCTTGGGGGTCATTCACTGTCTTAGAAGAAGGACGGGGATACAAAATCAAGCGCATTGAAGTCAAGCCGGGTCATCGCTTAAGTTTACAGATGCACTACCATAGGAGCGAACACTGGATTGTTGTCAGTGGTACAGCTAAAGTTCTTTGTGGCGATAAACAAGAAATTATTCATCAAAATCAATCAACCTATGTTCCCCAAGGCCATGCTCATCGACTAGAGAATCCTGGTGTTATTCCCCTCGTTTTAATTGAAGTTCAGAATGGAGAATACCTCGGAGAAGATGACATTATTCGTTTTGAAGATGACTATGCCCGTAGCAAAGCAGAAGACAAATAGATTGAGTCAAGTCGCTTGACCGTAGGTCACGCTATAGGCATTGCCGACGCTCCTTGAGGTGCGAACGCTCCAATTCAAAATTAAAAATTATTAATTCAAAATGACAATCAGTGGGGGCTTGTACCCGCCACTGATTGAAGACCACAACTCGCTTGACCGTAGGTCACGCTGCGCGAACGCTCCAATTCAAAGTTCAAAATTATTAATTCAAAATGATTCGGACAATTCTAGATTTTTAATTTTTAATTTTTAATTTTTAATTCCCCGGGGGGCTTGTACCCGGAATTAATTAATTCAAAATTTGTTCTAAACTTGATGCGTGAATTTTGAATTTTGAATTTTGAATTTTGAATTACCCAAAGGGCTCATTAGTTGTAAGTCTTTAGTTAGTAGTCATTAGTCATTAGTTATAAGTCTTTAGGATGCCCAAAAAAGCCTCTTGGCAGTGGCAAATTAAATGACTAATGATTAATGACTATTCCTTTTTGAGGTAACATTAGCTGGTGCTAGTTGTTGCGTATAGTTACTATCGTTAATGATTAAACTGAGTAAAGCTGCTGCGAGTGAGATTAGACGTGTACAGTCCAAGGGTCAAAAGCCAGAGGCCAAATTACGTCTAGGTGTGCGCCAGGGGGGGTGTGCTGATTTTTACTACACTATTGACTTTGAGCAAGTGATCAATTCTGAGGATCAGGTCTATGAGTGTGATGGCATCAGTGTCATAGTAGACCCGCAAAGCCTAAAAACTATCAATGGCTTAACTCTAGATTACTCAGAAGACCTCATGGGAGGAGGGTTTCGCTTCCATAACCCTAACGCTTCAGAAAGCTGCGACTGCGGTAATTCCTTTCGTGTAGACCCATCACAGGAGCCAGATTGACACCATAGTGTTATTATTGGTATAATTACCTTTGGTTTGTTTGTAGTTGATTAAGTTCAATCAACCAATGTTTATTAAGCCGTAACCCATGCCCACCATTCAGCAGCTCATTAGTAACGAGCGCTTCAAAGCTAAGAAGAAAACTAAGTCCCCAGCGCTGAAACAATGTCCCCAGCGCCGTGGTGTTTGTACTAGAGTCTTCACAACCACACCCAAAAAGCCGAACTCAGCCTTGCGAAAGGTGGCAAGGGTTCGTCTGACTTCAGGATTTGAAGTAACAGCTTATATTCCTGGTATTGGTCATAACCTACAAGAACACTCCGTCGTGATGATCAGAGGCGGTCGTGTTAAGGACTTACCTGGAGTGCGATATCACATTATTCGGGGTACCCTTGATACGGCAGGAGTTAAGGATCGGCGTCAAGGTCGTTCTAAGTATGGGACGAAGCGCCCTAAGTAAACTCACGAGCATTAACCCCTCTACAGTAAGAGACTTCCAGCAATAGAGTTGCTGTAATCTCACCCATGCCGATAAATAGCGCTTGGTCGTTGCCCAAGGAAAGATTCAATTCCTGAAGCCTAGGCATACTAGAAAGCTGCACTGATTAGCTTCTCGTACAACCTGTAAACAAAAACAGGATTTACAAGACCAACCATAAGCTAACTGTATAACCAAGGTTAATCGCACCAGGGTTAATCACACTAGGGTTAATCACAGGAGTGTATTTGTTTGCCTTGGTTAATTTTTAATAGTAAACTGTATTTTTGATTTTTTCTGAAGCTTACTTATGTCTCGTCGCTCAGTTGTTAAAAAGCGTCCTGTCCCCCCTGACCCAGTCTATAACAGTCGCCTGATTTGTATGTTGGGGTGTAGACTGATGCGTCATGGCAAGAAATCCCTTGCCTACCGAATTATCTATGACGCAATGAAAATCATTGAAGAAAGAACTGGAGCTGATCCCATAGAAACTTTTGAAAAAGCTGTGCGTAACCTGACGCCTCTAGTAGAAGTCAAGGCTCGCCGGGTTGGTGGGGCAACCTATCAGGTTCCTATGGAAGTAAAGGCTGAGCGAGGGACTACCCTAGCCCTACGCTGGCTGATTAAATTCTCCAGAAGTCGCTCCGGTCGGAGCATGGCTAGCAAATTGGCTAATGAGCTGATGGATGCTGCCAATGAAACCGGAAATGCTATTCGCAAGCGTGAAGAAACCCATAGAATGGCCGAGGCAAATAAAGCTTTTGCCCACTATCGGTACTAATTACCCTAAAAGTTCAGAACAAGAACCTGGTAGCCATAAGATAATGTCCACAAATGCCTAAAAAACTTAAAAAAAGTATAAAATTGTAAATAGATAGCTACCTGGTGAGGAAATGGTGGCACCAGATAAAGGAGGTAACCGTGGCACGCACCATCCCCCTTGAGAAAACACGCAATATCGGAATTGCAGCTCATATTGATGCGGGCAAAACAACAACAACTGAACGAATCCTGTTTTATTCCGGAATTGTTCACAAAATTGGTGAAGTCCATGAAGGTACAGCTGTAACTGATTGGATGGACCAAGAGCGGGAGCGGGGAATCACGATCACTGCTGCTGCGATTAGCACCAACTGGCGAGAGCATCGGATTAATATTATCGATACTCCCGGTCACGTTGACTTCACCATTGAAGTGGAACGCTCCATGCGGGTATTGGATGGTGTGATTGCTGTGTTTTGCTCCGTAGGTGGTGTCCAGCCTCAGTCTGAAACAGTCTGGCGGCAAGCAGACCGCTATCAGGTACCTCGAATTGCTTTTGTTAATAAAATGGACCGGACAGGAGCAAACTTCTTCAAGGTCTACGAGCAAGTTCGTGACCGATTGCGCTCCAATGCTGTTCCCATCCAAATCCCTATTGGCAGTGAAAAGGATTTTAGAGGAATTGTTGACTTGGTGCGGATGCGAGCCAAGATATACACCAATGACCTGGGAACTGACATCGAAGATACAGAAATTCCTGAAGAGGTCAAAGAGCAAGCCCAAGAATACCATGCCAAATTAGTGGAATCGGTGGCTGAAACTGACGAGGCGTTAATTGAGAAGTACCTTGAAGGAGAGGAAATCACGGCAGAGGAAATTCGTGAAGCCCTGCGCAAAGGAACCATTGAGGGCAGAATCGTTCCCATGCTGTGTGGCTCTGCATTCAAGAACAAAGGGGTTCAGCTGCTGTTGGATGCGGTTATTGATTACCTACCAGCTCCGATTGATGTTCCGCCAATTCAAGGTACTATGCCTAAGGGTGAAACCGTCGAGCGGGTGGCTGATGACGAAGCCCCTATGTCAGCTCTGGCATTTAAGATTATGGCAGACCCCTATGGTCGCCTAACTTTCCTACGGGTGTACTCTGGGGTACTGAAGAAGGGGAGCTATGTCCTCAACTCCACTAAGGATAAGAAGGAACGGATATCTCGCTTGATTGTATTGAAAGCTGATGACCGGATTGAAGTAGAGGAGTTGCGGGCTGGAGACTTGGGCGCTGCGGTTGGTTTGAAGCATACTATCACTGGGGATACTATTTGTGACGAAGAGTCTCCGATTATTTTGGAATCCCTCTTCATTCCAGAACCAGTGATCTCGGTGGCAGTAGAGCCAAAAACCAAGCAGGATATGGAGAAGCTATCCAAAGCCCTCCAAGCCCTATCTGAAGAAGACCCTACCTTCCGGGTCAGCATTGACCCAGAAACCAACCAAACCGTGATTGCGGGCATGGGTGAGCTGCACTTGGAAATCCTGGTAGACCGGATGCTGCGAGAGTTTAAGGTAGAAGCGAATGTGGGCGCTCCCCAGGTAGCCTATCGAGAGACGATTCGTAAATCAGTCCAGGCGGAAGGCAAATTTATCCGTCAAAGTGGCGGTAAAGGTCAGTATGGTCACGTTATTGTTGAATTGGAACCAGGAGATACTGGTAGTGGTTTTGAATTTGTCTCCAAGATCGTAGGTGGTTCTGTACCGAGAGAGTACATCTCTCCTGCTGAACAAGGGATGAAGGAAGCCTGTGAATCGGGAATTCTAGCAGGGTATCCAGTGATCGACGTGAAAGTTACCCTAGTAGATGGGTCTTATCACGACGTAGACTCTTCAGAAATGGCATTTAAGATTGCTGGTTCTATGGCCATGCGGAATGCTGTGATGAAGGCTGCGCCAGTACTCCTAGAGCCTATGATGAAAGTTGAGGTTGAAGTGCCCGAAGACTTCCTTGGGGATGTCATGGGTGACCTCAACTCCCGCCGTGGTCAAATTGAAGGTATGGGTTCTGAAGACGGCATTGCCAAAGTCACTGCTAAAGTTCCATTAGCAGAGATGTTTGGTTATGCTACGGATATCCGGTCTAAGACCCAAGGTCGGGGTATTTTCTCTATGGAGTTTAACACCTATGATGAAGTACCTCGCAATGTGGCAGAAGCCATCATTGCTAAGAATCAAGGGAACGCATAACAAAAAAAGGAACATGTAATTCATGGCACGCGAAAAGTTTGAAAGGAATAAACCCCACGTCAACATTGGCACGATTGGTCACGTAGACCACGGCAAGACTACCCTAACTGCTGCTATTACTATGACATTGGCGGCTCAAGGGAAGGCAAAAGCGAGGAACTACGAGGAAATTGATGCAGCTCCTGAGGAAAAAGCACGGGGGATTACCATCAATACTGCTCATGTAGAGTACGAAACCGAAAATCGCCACTATGCCCACGTAGATTGCCCAGGCCACGCTGACTATGTGAAAAACATGATCACGGGTGCGGCGCAAATGGATGGGGCAATTCTGGTGGTTTCTGCCGCTGACGGTGCCATGCCACAAACGAAAGAACATATCCTCCTAGCTCGGCAGGTGGGAGTTCCTAACATCGTGGTTTTCTTAAATAAGAAAGACCAAGTAGATGATGAAGAACTCCTAGAGCTAGTAGAACTGGAAATTCGGGAACTGTTGAGCGATTATGACTTTGACGGGGACAATATCCCGATTGTGGCTGGGTCAGCCTTAGAGGCTGTAAACGCCCTGACCGAGAATCCAAGCATTGCCAAAGGTGACAATGAGTGGACTGATCTGGTACTAGAACTGATGTCTAATGTAGACTCATACATTCCCACACCAGAGCGGGATGTGGATAAGCCATTCCTGATGGCAGTGGAAGATGTCTTCTCCATCACTGGTCGGGGAACTGTTGCCACCGGTCGAATCGAGCGGGGTAAAGTTAAAGTTGGTGAGACGGTAGAAATTATCGGGCTTAAAGAGACCCGTAACACCACCGTAACTGGTGTGGAAATGTTCCAGAAGACCCTAGACGAAGGGATGGCTGGAGACAATGTTGGGCTACTGCTGCGGGGTATCCAAAAAGAGAACATTGAGCGGGGTATGGTACTTGCCAAGCCCGGTTCAATCACCCCTCACACCAAGTTTGAATCTGAGGTATATGTCCTGAAGAAAGAAGAAGGTGGACGTCATACTCCCTTCTTCTCCGGCTATCGCCCTCAGTTCTATGTACGAACCACTGATGTGACTGGCACTATTGATGCCTTTACTGCTGACGATGGCTCTACAGCTGAGATGGTGATGCCAGGCGATCGCATCAAAATGACAGTGAGCCTGATCAACGCCATTGCGATTGAACAAGGAATGCGCTTTGCTATCCGTGAAGGTGGTCGCACCATCGGCTCAGGTGTGGTCAGCAAGATCCTCGAATAGCAGTACTCTACTATAGAGTAGGAGCAGGGAAGTTCTAGCTTCTCTGCTCTTTATTCATGTTTATTTACGCTAACAAAAGAACCTAGAAAATTAAAAAAATGGCAACTATTCAACAGCAGAAAATTCGGATTCGACTAAAAGCCTTTGATAGACGCTTGCTGGACACTTCCTGTGAGAAGATTGTAGATACAGCAAACCGGACAAATGCTACAGCTATTGGCCCGATTCCCTTACCCACTCGACGTCGTATTTACTGTGTTTTGCGATCGCCTCACGTTGATAAAGATTCTCGGGAACACTTTGAAACACGTACTCACCAACGGATTATTGATATTTATCAGCCTTCTTCAAAGACTATTGATGCTCTGATGAAATTGGATTTGCCTGCTGGAGTTGATATTGAAGTTAAGCTTTGAGCAAAATGGCTCCGGATCCTAGGATTAAATCCGACAGGATTAATCCCTAGTATAGGAGCCAACGCTTTTTAATCTTGCTGGTTTATCTTGATTTTGACTATAAACTAACGTGAGTTCGGTAGAGCCAGATTGATCGTCCTGATGAAATTATCTACTGATTGATTGATTAGCAAACTTTTGCAAAATGCGCTGACTGGGGTGAGCCGAGAGACTAACCAACTTATTGACTAGAGCCACAGGGAAAAGCGCAGAATCATACATATCACAGTGTAGAGCTTCAACGTTGGACAAAATCACCTGTAAATTCGGAAGATCATTAATGGTAGGATTTTCTTTCAGTTCTCGTACTGGAATTGAAACAACGTACATTTGTCCATTTCGAGCCTTAAAGATGACTTTATGACCATAGTTGGTACTTGAACCATATAGATCTTGAGAATTACGTGTTCGAGGAAGAATGTAGCGGTAAATATAATCATCAGTCGGGATGAGTATCTTACCAGGATCTAAATTCTGCTGAATTGCTTGAGCATGGTCTACAAAGGGTCCGCTCTTTTCCAAACCTGCTAATACGATGTCATGCTTATCTAGAAGCCAGTTAACCATGTCAAGCATTGGCTTATGTAATAAAGCAGTCTGACCAAAGTATCCCGTAGAACCGTCCTTAATAAAAAATACTTTCTTCAAAGCATCTGGTTGGTAGCGCAGGAGTTGGCGAATTATATGAAT
>NZ_JAAHIE010000012.1:55306-56573 GCF_010671945.1 Moorena sp. SIO4E2 | reverse complement strand
TCTGGAACACTGGCACCGATGGGCTTGACATCAAGCATTTCTCTTTCTCCTTTTAGGTCCCAACTCTTACCATATCGTCAATGCTTTTACTCATTTTTTTGTTAAGCAATATTTCGCCAGCAGCATCCGTTATTAACGCACCTTACAAGTATAATTACCTCTCAAACCGGAGGCTATTGAGAACATTGATCACTTCTGCTTTAGTCATTCCGGGACGAATTTCTGGTCTATATAGCATTTCTATGACAGCTTGATCAATCTCAGCATATTCGGTCGTATCAGTCCAGCCTTGGAAAAATACACTATTTCTGTATTTATAGGAATCCCTCATCAGTCCTATAGATTGGGTGAGCTCTTCTCGGATTAGGTGAGACCGTGCCTTTTGGGTAATACTAGTTGTAGAAATCATAATTCTTGACTTATAAATAACTTGGTTATTCCACCAAGTGCGAACAAACCCAAAATTGACCGGTCGATAGTATGGCTCATAGCGACGAAACTCGTATTCGGGAACAAAATAAATCTTGAGATTGGGATTATTATCATCAAAATTTATTTGAATTGAACCTTGGGTAATCGTATTTATTTCATCAATAACGGTTGACAAAGTCTGCCAATCTTCAGGGGTTGGCAAGCCGATAACCTTAATCCTCAGATTTTTGTCCCATTTTTTGATAGTAGGATTGGAGGAGCCGTATTCCGAGCCTAAGGCAATTTCTAAAAAATAATCAATTTGAGCTTGAGTATAGTTTCGGTTGTCAATTGATTGGAGAGTCGGTTGTGTGCTACTTAGCTCATAATTATTCCCATAAGTGGGTGGTTGATAGGTAGATGGGATCAAAAAACCTAAGAAACTCAGAATAACAGACTTGACGATTGGCAAACAAAAATTACGCATGGTCACTCGCTTCGCTCCAATTCAAAATTATCAATTCAAAATTCAAAAATACCCCAGGAATTAATTCGAGGCATTGAAACATCGCTTCGCTCCAATTCAAATAGTCTTTTTCCATAAATGAATTCAGGGGCTTGTATCCTTAGGTTCATAAGCGAGGGGGTTTTGGCACAGTGATGATCAGCGATCGCATCACTGTGGAGCGCCGATCACAAAAAAAACCCCAGCAGTCAGCTGGGGGCAATTATCCAGGAGATTTACCTTTTGAGGGTAATTATCGAGTAGATTTACTTTGATCACATCCGTTATAACTCTTAAATCCAGCAGGAAATTGACTAGCTCCGGAAAGATTTCATGGTTGGGCTCAAAAAA
>NZ_JAAHIE010000012.1:0-55206 GCF_010671945.1 Moorena sp. SIO4E2 | reverse complement strand
TATCCAGGAGATTTACCTTTTGAGGGTAATTATCGAGTAGATTTACTTTGATCACATCCGTTATAACTCTTAAATCCAGCAGGAAATTGACTAGCTCCGGAAAGATTTCATGGTTGGGCTCAAAAAACCGAAGAGACTCAAAATAACAGACTTGAGGATGGGCCAACAACAATTAGGCATGGTCATCCCCTTTGGAATTAATCTAGAGCGTCAGGTTGCTCAGAGGGGGTTTTGGCACAGTGATGATCCGCGATCGCATCACTGTGGAGCGCCGATCACAATAAAAACCCCCAGCTGTCAGCTGGGGGCAATATCCAGGAGATTTACCTTTTGAGGGTAATTATCGAGTAGATTTACTTTGATCACATCCGTTATAACTCTTAAATCCAGCAGGAAATTGACTAGCTCCGGAAAGATTTCATGGTTGGGCTCAAAAAACCGAAGAGACTCAAAATAACAGACTTGAGGATGGGCCAACAACAATTAGGCATGGTCATCCCCTTTGGAATTAATCTAGAGAATTGGGTTGCTCTATAGCAATAAGCGCGCGGGTATTTACAAATAATGGTGAGGGATAAATTCCTAAAAGCTTTGTCAAACTTGGCTTTTCTCTTCCGGTCTTGATGCAGTCGCTCACGCCTGCATCAAGACCAGGCTAAAAAATGTAGTTAATAATACTCTTAAGCCTCGAAAACTACTTTTTACCTATTCCTTGTTTAAAACTTCTGAGGCGATCCGATCACTGTGCGACGCGATTACAATAAAAACCCCCAGCTTACTGCTGGGGGAAATATCCAGGAGATTTACCTTTTGAAGGTAATTCTCCTGGATATTTACCTTTACCACATCCGTTATAACTCTTAAATCCAGGATGAAATTGACTACATCCGGAAAAATTGCTAAAAGATTGCTCCTTAAAGATTGATCATTGTTGGGATCAAAGATATTACCTGGGAATTGGTGAAGGAGTGATCATCTCAAGGGGTGATCGGGTAAAGGGATGATCGGATCAGCAGTTATGACCGATGAAGGCAACTGGGGATGACTTGGGCAAGAGTGATGTCTATTAAGATGGTAGTGTTATGAACACAATACAAATATTGCTAGATAACTGGCTATCATAAAAAAAAATTTGGTAGGAAAGTGATGGAAAGCTTAGTCTGCGTTAATCTTGCCGAGTCCTATGAAGACGCGGATAATTTTCAGTGGCAAGATGATAATGGTTTAATTCGATGGTTGGATGGGCTAAACAGTCCCACTATTCCTAGTTCAGCTTGGATCAAGATTAGTGCGATCGCAATTGCCCTAACCATCCTCAGTACCGCTGCTCATGCCAGTGCTAAAGTACTTCAAAAAGGCAGCCGTGGAGCACAGGTGACTTCTCTTCAGAAAGAGTTGGCAGCGGCTGGCTTTTATAAAGGTCGGATTACTGGCAACTATGACATATTAACCCAGTCTTATGTTGCTATCTTTCAGCAAAAGAAGGGACTACCAATAGATGGTGTGGCTGGACCAAAAACCCTAGCAGCCTTATATAAAACTGCTGGTACTGATATTCGTCTCCCAAGCAACACACAGCTGAAACGCGGTAGTAGAGGAACGGTAGTCAGCGATCTACAAAAGAAGTTGACAACCTTGGGATTTTTTAATGGTCCGATCACTGGCTATTACGGGCGCATGACCCAAGCAGCGGTAATTAAATTTCAGCGAGCCAAGGGATTACCTGTGGATGGCGTTGCTGGACCAAACACATTGTTCGTAATTAATGGTGGTTCTATCAAGAACGCCACTGAGTTACGGCGAGGTAACAAGGGAACTGCTGTGACCAAACTGCAACAGCGGATGAGGGAGTTGAAAGTCTACAACGGTCCAGTAACTGGATTCTACGGTCGTTTGACTGAGGCAGGGGTCAGAAACTTCCAGCGTAAGAGGGGACTACCAGTCACTGGTATTGCTGACTCTCGTACTTTGTCAGACTTAGCCAAAAATCCTAATGATAAGGATAATCTTACCAACGTGACTGAGTTGCGACCAGGCAGCAATGGCCAATCAGTGACAAAACTGCAAAATCGCCTTGCACAGTTGGGATTCTACAAAGGGCCAGTCACAGGATACTATGGTAAACTAACTGAGACTGCAGTCAAAGAGTATCAGCTTTCTCGGGAACTGCCAGCAAATGGCATTGCTGACTCTCGTACCTTATCAGCACTACGGGGCAATTCTTCTGGAATTGCCGTTGCTGCTAGCATCATTACTCCATTAAAACGAGGTAGTAGTGGCACAAGAGTGAATAGCCTTCAGAATCGCTTGATTTACCTAGGCTACTATAAAGGATTAAAAGATGGCGTATTTGGACCAGCCACAGAGGCAGCCCTGAAGCGATATCAACGGGACAAAGGCTTATTTCCCAATGGAATCGCTGATGCTAAAACCTTTTCATCTCTTTCTCCACGGTGATAGGTTTACATCTGGTATAATCTCAAAACCTTGAAAGCCCCGTCCCCCCCTAACTATAGGAGTGTGGGCGGGGTATCCTGCTGAAATTTTTAATAAATCAGGATGCCTACTCAAACCATTGAAATCCTATCAGCTGAAGAACTGCGCCGTACAGTAAATCGTTTGGCATCTCAAGTGATCGAACAAGTGAGTGATTTGTCCAAACTAGCACTGGTCGGTATATATACCAGAGGTGTTCCTTTAGCTCAGTTGCTAGGACGTCAGATTGAAACCCTAGAGCAGGTCAGTGTGCCAGTGGGAGCGTTGGATATCACCTTTTATCGGGATGATCTCGATCGAATTGGCATTCGCACCCCAGCAAAAACAGATATTCCCTTCGATCTTGATCGTAAGATAGTGGTGTTGGTGGATGATGTCATTTATAGAGGACGTACCATTCGTGCTGCTCTAAATGCGGTGCTTGAGTATGGTAGACCCCAAACGATTAAATTATTAGTGCTAGTAGACCGAGGACATCGGGAACTGCCGATTAGTCCAGATTTTACCGGCAAGCTACTCCCCACATCCGCCGAAGAACAGGTAAAGGTTTATCTAAACGATAATGATGGTCGGGATGGAGTGGAATTAATTAAAGTAATTAGCGCCTGAATCATGATCAGATTGCTCTTATTTTCCAAATTATTATGACCCAAACCCAACAGCGAAAGGCTGACCACATCAGGATTTGTCTCGATGAAGATGTTCAATTTCGTGCCAATACCAATGGACTTGAAAGGTACCGCTTCACTCACTGTTGCTTACCAGAACTAAACCGCAGTGAGATTGACATATCTACCACATTTCTCGGGAAATCCTTGGGAGCACCATTGTTGATTTCCTCTATGACTGGTGGTACTGAACAGGCAAAAACGATTAATTTTCGTCTGGCTGAGGTTGCCCAACATTACAAACTAGCCATGGGGGTTGGTTCTCAGCGAGTAGCTGTGGAAAAACCCGAGGTTGGTCATACCTTTGCGGTGCGCTCCCAAGCTCCAGATATTATCCTATTTGCCAACATCGGTGCGGTTCAGCTGAACTACAGTTATGGACTAGAAGAATGCCAAAAGGTGGTTGACCTGTTAACAGCAGATGGGCTGATTTTGCACATCAATCCCTTGCAGGAGTGCATTCAAGCTAACGGGGATACTAATTTCAAGGGTTTACTTGACAAAATTAATGGTTTATGCAGTAAGTTAACGGTACCAGTGATTGCTAAAGAAGTGGGTAATGGCATCTCAGCCGGTATGGCCCAAAGGTTGCTGGAGGCTGGTGTTACCGCTATTGATGTCGCTGGTGCGGGGGGCACCTCTTGGGCAAAGGTAGAAAGTGAGCGAGGATTAACCGCTCATCAGCGTCGGTTAGGACAGACCTTTGGTGACTGGGGTTTACCAACCGCTGAGTGCATTACCAGTATTCGAGCCATTGCCCCCGACATTCCCCTAATTGCATCTGGGGGATTGCGCAATGGTTTGGATGTCACAAAAGCGATCGCATTAGGAGCCGATATTGCTGGTCTAGCATTACCATTCCTGCAAGCAGCAGCTGAGTCAGTAGATGCCGTTGATGCCTTAGTGCAACTGTTGATGGCAGAAATCACTACCGCTCTATTCTGCACCGGTAATGCTACTTTGTCTGATCTCAAGGAATCCGACACTTTGAAAAAGTTAGGATAGTAATAATAGGGAATAGGGAATAGGGAATCGGGAATCGGGAGTAGGGAATAGGGAATCGGGAATCGGGAATCGGGAATCGGGAATCGGGAATCGGGAATCGGGAATCGCCCTTAATCCTTAATCCTTTATGCTTAATCCTTAATCCTTAATCCTTAATCCTTAATCCTTTATGCTTAATCCTTAATCCTTAATCCTTTATGCTTAATCCTTAATCCTTAATCCTTAATCCTTAATCCTTTACCAAATGCGTCAATTTCTCCAACAAACTTTTGCCAGCCTAGTAGGAAGTATTGCCGGTTTAATTCTATTTTTTAGTTTAGCTACTAGTGGATTCCTGTTTCTACTGATTGCAGTAGCATCCAAAGATACAGGGCCACAGGTTCAAGATAAATCAGTGCTGGTGTTTGATTTATCGGTCAATATCAGCGATACCAATCCTACCTCAAGCACCAGTGAAGTGATTGAAGAGGTGTTATCGGGTCAACAAACCAATATCATCCCTTTGCGCAAGGTCCTCGATACTCTAGATAAGGCAACTAAGGATAAGCGCATTGTTGCCCTCTACCTAGATGGATCCGCATCTAAAACTGTTGGCAACACTGGCTTGGCAAATCTCAAGGAGGTAAGGGAGGCTCTGGAGCGTTTCCGAGCTGCTGGGAAAAAAATTATTGCCTATGACGTGGATTTGGGAGAACGAGAATACTATCTTAGCTCGGTTGCGGATACGATAATTCTTAACCCGATGGGCGTTGTAGAAATCAATGGCTTGAACTCTCCCCAACTTTTTTTGACCGGAGCTCTCCAAAAGTATGGTATAGGTGTTCAGGTGGTTCGAGTTGGCAAGTATAAGTCCGCAGTTGAACCGTTCTTGCTCAAACAGCTGAGTCCTGAAAGTCGGGAACAGACTCGAGAATTGTTAGATGATCTTTGGGATGAATTTTTGACAACAGTGGGGAAAAGTCGTGAGATTACTCCCAAGACCTTGCAAGCGATCGCTAATACTAAAGGGATGTTGATCGCATCAGAGGCCAAAACTCAAGGTTTGGTGGATCAAGTTGGATACTTCGATGAGGTGATTGCTACTCTCAAGGAGCTTACTGGAGAAAAGAAAAAGGATAAATCGTTCCGGAAAATTAAGCTGGCTACTTACGCTAGAGCGAAAAGTCCTTACTCTAAAAATCGCAAGTCTAAGCATAAAATTGCCATAATTTATGCCGAGGGTAGCATTGTTGACGGTCAGGGAAACTTTGAGCAAGTGGGGGGTGAACGCTTTGCTAAACAGCTGCGCGAGCTACGGCTGGATAAAGATATTAAAGCAGTAGTGCTAAGGGTTAATAGTCCTGGTGGCAGTGCTACAGCCTCTGAGATTATTCAACGGGAAGTGCGGCTTATCCGTGAGGAAAAGCCAGTGATTGTGTCGATGGGCAATGTGGCAGCTTCTGGTGGCTACTGGATTTCTACCTATAGCGACCGAATTTTTGCTGAGCCAAATACTATCACTGGTTCTATTGGTGTCTTTGGTGTACTTTTTAATATCCAAGAATTAGCTAACAACAATGGTCTGACCTGGGATATTGTACAAACAGGTTCTTTAGCCGATATTCAAAGTACTGTCCGTCCCAAAACAGACCAAGAGTTGGCAATCTACCAAACCATGGTTAATCAGATTTATGACCAGTTCATTGACAAGGTAGCAGAGTCACGTAAATTGCCTAAGGGCAAGGTTAAAGACATTGCTCAGGGACGGGTTTGGTCAGGTATAGACGCCAAGCAGATCGGTTTAGTTGATGAGATTGGGGGTATTAATGATGCTATTAAGCATGCAGCTAAGCAAGCTAAGTTAAAGGATGATTGGAAAGTAGAAGAGTATCCAAAAATTCCTAGTTTCGAGGAAATGATTCTGAAGACCCTGAGTAATGATGTTAGGCTCACAAGCCGACAATTACCTGAGCCACTAACTACAGAATTGCTGAAGCTAAAAGAGGATTTGGCAATTTTAACAACCTTGAATGACCCGAAGGGGATTTATTCTATTTTACCGTTTAACTGGCGGGTAGATTAAGGGTTGAACGCGATGGACGAAGTCCCGCTTTCAGCGAACGCGTGGCCTTTAGGCCAAGGTTGTCTGTCAGAATGCAGAATGTAGAATTAAGAATGTAGAATTCCAAATTCTACATTCTGCATTCTACATTCTTAATTCAAAACTATTGGAAATTGAGCTTCTTTAAAGTTTTTTAAGATTCAGCTAGAAATCGAAAGCAAAACTTCGCTGACCTAATCGTCAAGAAACTACTAAAGTCTCAATCATTGCTTCACATAGCGCTCCATTCAAAACTTGATCGAACCTAACAAACATTGGAGAACTATTGAGTTCCAAAAATACAAGTTGTTTGGTGTGTGGATCGGTTTTGAAGTCAGCCGCCCCAAAATCCATCTGTAAAGCGACCATTAATTTGCGTAGCAACTCTACTTCTTGGGGAACTGTTTCGAGTGGAATCACCTCAGCATCTGGTTTAACCCGATAATCTAGATGCTGACTACGGATTTCAAAAGCAAAGGCATGATTCCCTACCACATAGATCCGTACTTCTGGCGCTACTAAACGATTTTGGACAATGGCTGGCATCGCAGCACAACCATTACGAAACTGGATAGAGGAGTACAATTGCTCTAGGGAATAACAAAAATCACCCCCAGCAACGGGTTTAGCAATCGCACTCCCCGCAGAATATTTTCCCAATTCCTCAGCTTCGTTAGTGATCCAAGTATCAGGGGTTTGCAAACCTAACTGTTGCGCTAGGATCAGCATTGCTGGCTTATTGCCAACTGCAGGAACATGGTGACGATTGAACAACCGGATATGGTTTTGGGATAGCAACCAACCATAGAAGGTTTGATACCAACCCGATGCCCGTTGTGATGCCCCAGACTTCGGAGCGTTAATATTACCAAAAACGTCATACCGAATAAAAGCTCCGGTTACAGACAGAACTGGAGCCTCAACTCTGGGATGCCTTTGGGTAAGATGCCATGAAAATTTCGGACTTTCTTCTTGCCCATGGCGTAAATCGCAAATCGGGACTTGTTGACCTTGAGCAACTTCAATCAACCGAGTCAGATTTGGATCTAACTCCCCACCTGCAACAAGCAAACATCCACCATCTGCTGATTTAATCATTAGTACCAACCAAATGGACTACTCTCTTCACCCAGTGCTAGAGTTGTTGGTCCTTCCTCTCCTATTGCCTGTGTAGTCGGTTGAGCTTCCTCTCCTACTGCCTTTGTAGTCGGTTGAGCTTCCTCTCCTACTGCCTGTGTAGTCGGTTGAGCTTCCTCTCCTAATGCCTGTGTAGTCGGTTGAACTTCCTCTCCTACTGCTAGTCTTTGTACAAAGATGGCCTTCCTTTGATGAAACGACTAATTCAAGCTCGTTGCTCTATTACTGCTCCTCCTACTCTTCCGATACCTCTCTAAACCTGACCAAACGTCTTTCCAAAAGAGCCACACCCAAAGGAGATAGCAATGTTAGTTAAATACAAATTAATCATTTATTGGAGTGAATCAGACCAAACTTTTATAGTGGAAGTACCAGAATTACCTGGATGTATGGCAGATGGTCAAACTTACGTCGAAGCAGTAACTAATGCAGAAATTATTATCCGAGAGTGGATCGAAACGGCTCAGGAGTTGGGGCGTGATATTCCTACTCCCAAAGGACGGTATATTTATGCTTAATAGATCCTTCTTAGATCAGATTAGAGCCCATTTTCTTCAGCTGGAGGGGATGCTATCTGAAAGTCTCCCCAGGGTAAACCCATCTAAATTCTCGAAACCTTAATCAGAAATAATAAGCAAAAATACTTATCTAATGACTCTCATATCCAGTAGGTATTTGTAACTAACATGTGTTTACCCTGAACAAAATTTGGAAAGCCTGAACCACCCCAGCCCCTGTTACCACAGTAAATACAGCTTGAACAGGCAATAAGTTGACGATTTGTGGAGATAATAGGATATAGAGGTAGCTAAATTGCTCAATAAAACTAAATTTGATTAAAAATAAGCGAAAAAGCACCTTTGACACCAGACTAATTAGTCTGCTTTAATCTACTGGCGTGGGTAACGAAATGTTAAGTAGCAAAAATTAGTGTTGATTAAATTTGCCGAAAACCCCGACTATGACTATTTCTTGATGGAGTCGCTCATCAAGAAAACCCGTAAGACCAAGCTGCATCGCTTGTCAAACATTATCCCCATCTGATCACCCGACCATATCCCTACCTATTTTTTCCAAGCTTGAAACGGCCCTACTAGCACAACAGCTGTAGCGGTCGCAATCGGGAATTGAGGAGGGTGATGATTACGGGTATCACTGGTGTGAGTGGGGTTAGCCTGAGCAGCAGTTTAGTAGTAATAAATAATTATCTTAATAGGATAGCCGCCTAATGTCAACCACAAGGAATGACGCCCTTCACCGTAGAAGAGGCTCGTCATCCCACCTGGTTTGAGACCCAGAGGAATGCCAACATGCCTGTATTGCCAACAGTGGTAGTGCAGTGCTCCCGTTGGGTTTCACCTCTAGCGTCGATTGAGTCTGTTGTTAACAATACAGTTCTCTAAAAAAAATTTGTTCCTACCACTATCCAAATTATTAAAATTTTGTTAAACTACTCAAGTGGCAACGCTCAAGTTAAATTAGTCACTCCTTACAAAGCAAATCTAAAGAAAATGTAAAATCAGCGTTGCTTAAGCAATGCAGCGAGGTAGCGCCGCCAAAGGGGGTTCCCGCCCCATGAGTGACTACCGGTGCGGCCAAAGGGGGTTTTACCCACTCGCTATGGCATAAAGACATTCAAGAATGAATTTAGATCGTCTGGTTTTGGTAAATCCCCCGTTGCTTCCCCAACTTTGGGGGAAGTTGAGACTTTTGTTCCCCCCCCCGGTGCCCTTGACCCGTAATTAAATTACGGGTCAAGGGCACCCCAAAATTGGGGGGCTAGGGGGAGGGAATTATACCCAGAAATCTGCCTTGCCATGTAAATTCTTCGATACTAATCCGAACATCCAAACAAGTAATATCGCAGCAGCAGAAGTATGGTTCAAGCTAAACCTAATCCAACATCACAAAAGCTCTCTCCTTCAGACTCAGAACAGATAATTCAATTCCACCACCCAGAGAAGTACCACACCTCAGAGTGGTACACCGGTACTGGAGAGATCGCTGCTAGTGGAGACGGTCGCTCTTTTGAAATATCTGCTACCTATGCGTTAAAGGCAACAGTTAAGTTAGTGGACGGAGTTTTCAACCCTTCCAATCCCACCTTGGCGGAAGTTTACAGTCGTCGCGGTCGTTGTGTGGCAATTGTGGATCAGACCGTAGATGAGCTTTACGGAGCGTCAATTCGCCGCTACTTCGAGGAATATGAAATTCCTCTAAAGTTGCTGGCCTGCCGCGCTTGGGAATCTGACAAAACTCCCGAAACCGTCCACCGCTTGCTGAAATTTTTAGGTAAAGATGGCTGCGACGTTTCCCGGAACGAACCCGTACTAGTAGTAGGCGGCGGTGTTCTTAGTGACGTAGCCGGACTGGCTTGCGCCCTGCAGCACCGACGCACTCCATATATTATGGTCGGAACCACGGTTGTGGCTGCTATCGATGCTGGTCCATCCCCCCGCACTTGCACCAACGGTGCCCAATTTAAGAACAGCATTGGATCCTATCATCCTCCAGTAATGACTTTGGTAGACCGGAGTTTCTTCCGTACTTTAGCGACAGGTCACGTCCGCAACGGTATGGCAGAAATTATTAAAATGGCAGTCACCGATGATCCGGTTCTGTTTGAGTTAATGGAACAATACGGTCCTCGCTTAGTAGAGACTCACTTTGCGACTTTAAATGAAGATGAGGAACTGGGAGCGATCGCTGATACAGTAATCTATCGGGCATTGTTCTCCTACATGAAGCATGAAGGAACAAATATGTTCGAGACTTACCAAGACCGTCCCCACGCTTATGGTCACACCTGGAGTCCTCGCTTTGAACCTGCTGCTAAATTAATGCATGGTCATTCTGTCACCATTGGCATGGCCTTCGGCGCGACTTTAGCTGCAGAGATGGGCTGGGTCAAAGCAGAAGAACGCGATCGCATTATCGCTTTGTGTCGCTCTCTGGGTCTGTCTGTTTACCACCCCATCCTAGAAGATATTGACCTGATGCTTGAAGGTCAAAAAAATATGCGGCGCAAGCGAGGAGAAGGGGGTTTGTGGGCTCCATTGCCAACAGGGATTGGTTCCTGTGATTACGCTCAAGAGGTATCGTCAGGATTGCTAGAAGCAGCCATTGACAAGCATAAGCAATTATGTTCTTCTTTTCCTGATGCTGGAAAAGGCACAGAAATGTACCTCAGTGACCTCGGCCTTGAATAAAAGGAGCACAAACTATTGACCTAGTGCTGCCACAAATGTTTTGTATCCCTGGCATGACTGAATACCGTGCCCTATTGGACTTGCTTAATATTCCCTATGTGGGCAATACCCCAGATTTGATGGCACTAACTGCCCATAAAGCAAAGCAAGAGCTAAGGCGATTGTGGCAGCCGCAGGAGTTAAAGTACCTTTTGGAGAACTACTTCGCCAGGGAGACATTCCCACCATTAAGCCGCCAGTAGTGATCAAACCTGCTAGTTCTGACAATTCTTGTGGGGTGACTTTAGTCAAAAATGTCGCTGACTATGACGCTGCCCTCAAAACAGCGTTTGAACATTCAGATCAGGTTTTAGTCGAAGAGTACATCGAACTGGGTCGGGAAGTCAGATGTGGAATCCTTGTCAAAGACGGTGAGCTCGTGGGTTTACCCCTAGAAGAGTATCTGGTGAATCCCCATGACCACCGGATTCGCAACTATGAGGATAAACTAAAACGAACAGAAGATGGCGACTTGAGTTTGACTGCTAAGGATGGTGTTAAGGCTTGGATGCTAGACCCTAGGGACCCTGTAACCAAGCCAGTTCAGGAAGTAGCCAAGAGGTGTCATCAGGCGTTGGGCTGTCGCCACTACAGTCTTTTTGACTTCCGTATCGACCCACAGGGGCAACCTTGGTTTCTAGAAGCAGGGTTGTATTGTTCTTTTTCGCCTAAAAGTGTGATTGCTTCTATGGCGAAAGCATCGGGGATATCTGTAAATGAGTTGTTGATGATAGCGATTGATGAAACGTTAATTAATAAGGCTGCGTGTAGGGAATAGGGAACTTTGGATCAGGAAATAGTCTGAGGCGGGGGCGCGGCAGGTGTGGGGAAATGGGGATAATATGGGAAGTGTGGGAGGTGTGGGAGGTGTGGGAGGTGTGGGGAGATGGGGAGTCAGATTAGCAACTAGCTCCCCAAGACAGTGCTGCCTAGGTATTCCCTAGTCCCTAGTCCCTATTCCCTATTCCCTATTCCCATTAACCCAGGACGAGGTACCTCAGCCAATTGAGAACTGCTATTATGAGTAAGTAAGGTTTAACTTTTCCGCAAGAAGAGTGCCACTCCCGAGTTAGCGATCGCATGTAGTCTTGGTGATGAAATCATACCACCATCAGCGTTATCTAAATCTAAATTGTTATCTAAATTGCTCTCAATGGCCTTAACCGATTCCTGATCAGGGTGTTCATTGGTGACACGATGATTTGGGTATTAGTGATTTTACCCTACAAGTGACCGATCGGAGGGATTAGACTTCCCACTAGTAGCTACCTAAAAAAGCTAGCTGAAGCTGGCTTTTTGGCTAATTAGAGCAATTTAATCCCGATATTTGGCTAAAAACGGTTGTTTTATTCTGATTGCCTCCATTTTTGCGCTAAAATAGCCTATATAAGCTAACTTTTATAAAGAGTTCACAGAAAATTTACAATCTGCTGGGACTATTCACAAGTAATTTACGGAAAATGGCTGATAGACATGGTTAACTTTAGAAGAAGCAAAAAGTCAGGTACTCAAAGCATGCAGTTTCTCAAGGTCACTACTTAAAAGCCAAGATGCTAGCCAGAGTCAAAAAACCGTACTATGCGGAATTTCTCTCACAGCCCTTGAGGTAAATAGTAACACGAGTAGTTTTAACAGTTAACTATAAAACATGTCAGGCTCTCCTCTGAATAAATTCCTTTTCAAACCCGTTCTTCTTGCAGCAGCGGTCTTGTCAGTACTGTCCTTACCAGTAGCAATTTTTGGCTCACAACCAGTTTCCATTCGCATTCAGGGAGAACAGTGGATGGATGGTGAAGTTAAGGATCTTGCTCCCCCTTACCTAGGCTTGGTTGGAGCCTTGAGTTTGGGAGTCGGTGTAGCCAGTTTGGCAATTTCAGGGTGGCAAGACTCCTCCGATAAATTTGCTCAAACTCAGGACAAAGTTTCCACTCTAGCTGAGGGTATCCAGGCAAAAGAAAAAGAATTAGAAGACCTTAAGCTTTCTCTGTCGAGTTTGGCAGCTTCTGGACTCACTGATTTTATAGATGAGGCAGAAACCCCGAAAACATTTACAGAAAACGTTACGGAAAAGGTTACGGAAAACGTTACCGACAAAGTTATAGAAAACGTTACGGAAAAGGTTCCGGAAAACGTTACGGACAAAGTTATAGAAAACGTTACGGAAAAGGTTCCGGAAAACGTTACGGACAAAGTTATAGAAAACGTTATAGAAACTCGGGATAACAGCCTTGAATCCCAGCCAGTCTTTGAAACTCTAGTGACTAGGTCGAATTTTGTTGAAGAGCCTTCCATAACAGCCCCGACAAGGTCTGTAGAGGATGTAACCCAGAAGTTTGCCTCAGCACAAACGTTTTTAGGTTTTGTGCGCACAAAACCTGTAGTCACCCAACCTATTGAGGTGAGTTCACCAAAACCTGAGCAGCTGGAGCAACTCAACACTCAACTTCAAACAATTATGGCTCAGATGGCTTCTTTACAATCCGCCCTTGATGGCACACAGAGAAGTCGAGGGATTGAGGTACCTGTAGCGAATCACCCATCCAAACAACTTGTTAAGTCCTGGTCTGTCAAGGGTTAAGAACTTTTAAGACAAGTTGATAGACGATTAGGGTGCATCCTGATCCAACCATAAGCTAAAAAGCATCTACTGGAATTTACTCCAGATAGTTATGTATAAATAGTTTACTGTTGGTAATTAGTTAAAATTGCTGAATTTGGTTGACCATTTCTGCCTTCCGAATCTATAATTGTAACCTCGATTTATCGATGGACTAATTTGGCATTCGCCAATTACTAGATTGTCACGATTGAGATCACCGTGAGCGTTTCCACAAAAAGCGCCAACAAAACGCGACCATAGCGCTAATTCAATAAAACTGTTAGGGTATTTCAGTAAGAGCCTGCACAGTGTGGCTGAGTATTATAATTAGTATTATTATTAATATTATTCATGGTTCAGGCTTGATAGTGACCAACCATGAACCATGACCATGAACTATGAACCAAGATAAAGGTTTTGTCTTATCGGAAAAACTCTGACGGCGAGAGTGGAGTATTGTTTTGATTTTTTAAATTGGTTTGTGGGCGAATACTACCACTAACCGATGGTTGGGGTTTAAGTTCTGAGCGGTTTCCCCAGCCACCATTGCGTTCTGCTGCCCTAATGCTAGGTACTGATTTCCTGCCACTAGGTAGCGCTATCGGTAGGGTGTAACTCGCCTTTACGTAAGGTTGACCATCATTATTAAATCGGACGAGGTCACCTTCCATCTCTGGAATCTGCGGCTGTTGCTCTTCAGCCCTTCCTAGGTGACCATAGGGCTCATAGGTAGCTAAGAAAGAGACACTATTATTGGGGCTAACCGAGAATCGTCCTTGTGATTGATTGATTTGCCAAGCTTCCTGAAGGCGACCATCTGGTGCTACCTCCCATAGGTTAAGCCTAGCTTGCCATTGACCCTGCTCGTTTACTTCAACAACTTGGCGATCCAAAATCGAATAAGTGCCTAGGGGGTTAGAACCAAATAAAGGCTGTTGTGTCGGACGCAAATAGCGAATAGCAGCTACAGCAATTTGACTTTGGTCAGGTAGATTACTAGTACCCGATACAGTATACGCACCAGGACGACTGGCCGGTTTCACACTGAGTTCTAACTCAAGGTCAGGGGATTTTTTTTGGGAGCAACTGACACACAATGCCATTAGCATTAGGAGTACAGTCCCCTGCCTATTAGAGTAAAGTGAGCGAACTGTTTGACTTAAAAACTGGTAGAATCGCATAGGCATAGGTATAAACAGATTAGATATTCCTTAGGGAGTAAGCATATGCGCTACGCGCACGCTGCTTGAGGTGCGGTCAGCGGTCAGCGGTCAGCTGACGTAACATAGATTAAACCAATACTTACTTGTTTTATTCAAAAGCTGAGAGCTGAGAGCTGAGAGCTGAGAGCTGAGAGCTGAGAGCTGAGAGCTGAGAGCTTACCTTAGAGATAGCTTACAAAGAATGACTAATTGTCAGATTAGGGGTTGAAAATATCGACTATCATAGCAAGTTGTTAAAAACGAGCTAAGTTGATTGGTAGTTAGTGATGGATTTACCACGGAACCCTAATCAACGTCTAACATAATCAATACCTTGATTGTTTATAATTGAGCGTTTATAATTGATAGCTTATAAAATTTTATCCACTAAGACTAATTATGAAGCAGCAAAGCAGGTTTAGACATACATCTTTATTGAAATTTTGTACTACTCAGTTGGCAATCGCTGGCCTAGTAACCCTAGGGATTCCTAATGGTGCTGCCACTGCTGGGAATCAATTTAGTTTGTGTGCCAAAGATCTTAAAGCGGCCAATATCACTTCAGAAATCGCATCACAAGCTTGTTCAGAGGCACTACAACCTGAGGATTTATCCTTGTGTGTACTGAAAATTAAGGTACTGACCTCATTAGCAGGCCAAAAAGCGTTAGGTGCTTGTACACGAGTCCGACGACCTTTGGAATTGGCTAGCTGTGTGGTTGATATTGACAATAAGATTGAAAACATAAATGCTAACTCAGTGCTGGATCACTGCCGTCGTAGCCTCCTGCCAGAGCAATTTTCTGAATGTGTTATTGGCTTGAATAGTGCCAATGTCGCTAGCCCTGACAAGGCTCTAAACACTTGTATTTCTGTTAATCAATATCCCTCCCAATTGTCTCCGACCTTTGCGCCACCTCCGGCAAGAACCTTGGTTCAGTAATTTGGTTGAGTGTAAGCATTCAGCCGTCAGCCGTCAGCCGTCAGCCATTCCCTTGGCTCACGCTAAGGGAATGGCTGACGTAACAGAGATTAAACCAATGCTTACTTGTTTTATTCAAAAGCACATCAAGTAGCGTGGGTGGCACAGGCTTCGACGCTGGGACTTCATTTAGATTGCCCATAGCCCATAAGCACATCAAGTAGCACATAAGCTGATAGCTGATAGCTGATAGTTGAATACTTACCTTCTGTTTATTTAAGCTTGTGTAAGTAATCAACAATTTCCTTAAATTTTTGCTCCACATTACCACTGGTGAATAAATCTTCAGCCCTGGCCAGACCTGCTCTAAAATCTGGGCAAACACCACAACGCCACAGATAAAAGCCACCATTCCAGATCGCGGCTGGCATCAATGGGTTGGATTTACCCTTTAGGATTTCCTGGTACTGTGCCAGCAGTTTAGTGGTTGACTCAAACGGTACCTCCTTGCCAGCCAAACCGTATTCACTCGGATGGAGTAGCAGACGTTCAAACCCTTGACTGGCTGATGGTTGACTAATCGCTATGATGGCAGTGCGATCGCGTGGTAGGTCACAGCTACCCTCTAAGCCTTTGACAAAGGTAAAATTCTTGACCAGACGCAGCTGACATGTCTGTCTAAACAGATTTTCTGTAGGTGGATGAACATACCCGGCCACATAATGAGTTTCTCCTCTATAGGCAGACCAGAGGAGTTCCATGGTTGCTATGGGTGGACGTTTACCGATTTGGTCGCGGTAGGAAACTAACTGATGAGCTTGGGGAAAATGCTGGGGTAAATAGATAAATCCTAAGCCAGTTGTCTCCAATACTTGTTGCACCTGGGGCACAGAAAGTTGGGAGAAATCCATGCCCAATCCCTGCCAAATCTCAATTAAGGGGACTCCATACTTAGTGGGCATACAATCTCCCCCATGCATGACCACAGGTACCCCAGCAGTAGCTAAGACTAAGGCGGTCAGGGGTGTGACTGGTGCAGTACGGCTTCGTCCATCATAGGGTGTTCCTAACGCTGTAACCCCCAGGGATGGAGAAGAAGAAACTGACCGAGAGGTATCTTGCCCATGGTTGATGTCCCAGGGGTGTAACCTTGGTCCAAGTTGGTCATAAGCATCCAACATCCCTGCCAGTTCTTCACTGGTCGGTCGTTTGATGCGGTGGGCAATCATAAATGCTCCAATTTGCGCTGGTGTAGCCTCTTGTGTCAACATGAGGCGGGTTGCAGTGGTGGCTTCCTCACGAGTTAACGCTTTGCCAGTGTGCACACCACTGCCCACTTTCTTTAATAATTCCCTGAAGGCATTACTCATCGGTGATTAGTCCAAAGCTGGAAACAGTGATCAAGCTTGAGCAAGGGCTGGCAGCTGGAGGTTCCAAGCCTGAACTGTTGGCATGTCCAGCTGACGCACCAGTTTACAAAAATGCTGAATTGGTGGAATATCTAAGCGATCGCGAGTCGTGACCAAGACCACCTGACGAGTCCAGTTGGAATCCAAGGCAGAGACGTTACCTACTAGTTTGTTGGAGCTAGCCAGGGATTCTGGTAGTTTTTCTAGGGTACGCACAGCCAAAGTAGAGTCTTGCTGTACATTGATCACGGCTGATTTGGGCAATAGGGCAATCAATTCTCCTTGGCGCACTACTCCTTGGAATGCTTCTAGGGTATTTAACTCCATAACTGCCCGCAAATTAGCCCCTAGGCGGGAAAACTGCTGCTGTACTAAACGTTGCATCCCGTAGCCACTTTTAAAGACTGCTTGTGGGTATTTAATCAGTTCTGACCAGGGCACTGCTTTATAGTTGACTAAGGGATGGTCTGATGCCATCAGGACTTCGATGGGCTCTTCGTAGAGTACCTCAACTACCATCTCTGAACTAGTGGTCAAAAAGCGATTGTTCATCACAATTGCCACATCCACTAGACCATCTCGCAGTACCTTCAAAGAGCGATCGCTTCCGAGGGCGGTCACTCGTAATTGCACTTGAGGATAGGCTCGACAAAATTGCTTTAAGATCGGTGGCAAATAGTGAGCGCAGACTGATTGGATTGCTGCTACACACAATTCTGGCTGCTTACCTGCGATCAAATCTGCTAATTCTTGGGTAGCAGTTTGCCACTCTTGACAGATTTTACGAGCACGGGGTAAAAGCTGTTCCCCTGCAAGAGTCAACTTGGCGTGAGCAGTGCGATGAAACAGTGGCATACCCAGATGGCTTTCCAGAGACTGAATTTGTCTACTAATAGTCGATTGTGTTACGCCGCATTTTTGTGCCGCTTGTCCAAAATTACCGGTCTGGGTGACTGCCAGAAATGCCTGCAACTGCTCAATCCGCATGATTTGTCTAAGGTGTATGAGGTTTCATCATAATTCATTGAACATACTAGATTTTTTGAGGAACTTCGGTAGAATTTGATACATTGACGCTGCCCGACTCAGCTAAACCCATAACTCAACCAATGTAATCAGTAAAGCAATTTCAAACGGGAACGTCACGGGTCTTGGGAGAACAGGGAACTTCGGATCCGTGGAAAATCGGCGATGTTAAGAAATTATAAATAAATAGATAAATAAATTTTATAGTTTATAGCGGTTCTCAGTGGGATCAGGTACAACCAAATTTTTAACCCGTATTTATACCACAATTACACTATTAAGTCAATATTTACGTAATATAACTTTTACTTATTTACATTATTTAATAACCTGACGGCAAATTACTCCGAAAACCCTTTACAAAACTTAGTATATTGCTTAATATAAATACATGAAGGCGCAAACAAGCCGGACGAACCTCGATAACTTCATATTCATACCCGCAATCATAAGAACATGACTACTGTCTTACAACAGAGCAACACCTCTGTGTGGTCTCAGTTCTGCAATTGGGTCACCTCCACCAACAACCGCCTCTATGTAGGCTGGTTTGGTGTCTTAATGATTCCAACTTTGCTAGCTGCTACCACCTGCTTCATCATTGCTTTCATCGCTGCTCCTCCTGTGGACATCGATGGTATCCGCGAGCCCGTTGCTGGCTCCTTGATGTATGGCAACAACATCATCTCTGGTGCTGTTGTTCCTTCTTCTAACGCCATTGGCTTACACTTCTACCCAATTTGGGAAGCTGCTTCTCTAGATGAGTGGCTTTACAACGGTGGTCCTTACCAGCTGGTAGTGTTCCACTTCCTGATTGGTGTGTTCGCCTACATGGGTCGTGAGTGGGAACTAAGCTACCGCTTAGGTATGCGTCCTTGGATCTGCGTCGCTTACAGCGCACCGGTTGCAGCTGCTAGCGCCGTATTCTTGATCTACCCAATCGGACAAGGTTCTTTCTCCGATGGTATGCCTCTAGGTATCAGCGGAACCTTCAACTTCATGTTCGTGTTCCAAGCTGAGCACAACATCCTAATGCACCCGTTCCACATGCTAGGTGTAGCCGGTGTATTCGGTGGTTCCTTGTTCTCTGCAATGCACGGTTCTTTGGTGACCTCCTCCTTAGTACGTGAGACTACTGAAACTGAGTCTCAGAACTATGGTTACAAGTTCGGTCAAGAGGAAGAAACTTACAACATCGTGGCAGCTCACGGCTACTTCGGTCGTTTAATCTTCCAATACGCTTCCTTCAACAACAGCCGTTCCTTGCACTTCTTCTTGGGTGCATGGCCTGTAATCGGCATCTGGTTTACTGCACTGGGCATCAGCACCATGGCATTTAACCTCAACGGTTTCAACTTCAACCAGAGCATCATTGACTCACAAGGTCACGTGATCAACACCTGGGCTGACGTACTAAACCGTGCCAACCTAGGTTTCGAAGTAATGCACGAGCGTAACGCTCACAACTTCCCTCTAGACCTAGCTGCTGGTGAAGCTACTCCCGTAGCTTTGACTGCTCCAGTCATCAACGGTTAATTTTAACTTGGCTTAATCAGCTAAGTTAATAAAAAGCGCTCTCCATCTGGAGAGCGCTTTTTTGTTTGTCTGTCATTATTTGAGTTCTCAGGTTTTAGGGAGTAGGGAGTAGGGAGTAGGCAAGAAAATTTAGATTTAGCTTACGGTTACTAGGAAAGGCTGTATTTATTGGTAGTCATTTGTTAGTTTTCAATACCCCTTCACCTTTTGTGTTTTCTGTTGCATTTAATAAAACTTAATAAAAAATTGTCGATAACTTAATAAAAAATTTAAATTTGTCTGTGGTAACTGGGTTTAATATCAACAAAACAATAATATCAAGTCTGATAGCATCGATATATAGCAATTTTCATAGTCATGAGGTACAGAGGATTTTTCCTTGTTGCCTGTTGCCTGTTGCCTGTTGCCTGTTGCCTGTTGCCTACTCCCTACTCCCTACTCCCTACTCCCTACTCCCTATTCCCTATTCTCAAGGACCAATGACTAATGACAACTGAAACCCTTGTCATCGTAACCAGTATTGCACCAGGAAATGTTAAGAAGCAACAAGCCGCTATTAATAGCTGGCTTACTCTAGGATTTGAGGTTGTTTCTTTAAATATTATAGAAGAGATTGAGAAACTCCAGCCTTTATATCAAGACATTAAATTTCACAGAGTATTTCGAGATGGACGAGAGCATTATGGTAAGCCTTATGTTTACATTGATGACCTCTTATCCTATTTGCGTCAGTACGGTAGCCAAATCTGTGGAATTGTTAACGCAGATATTATCTTAAAAGCTGAGCAGGATTTTACAGAATTTATTCGAGAGCAGACTCAAGACTCTATTCTGCTCGCTTCACGAGTCGATATTGATACTGCTGAATCAATCAACGGTGAGATTTACGATGTTGGGGTTGATGTGTTCTTTTTTGAAAAAGAACTGCTGGAAAAATTTCCATCCTCTGACTTTTGCCTTGGTATTCCCTTTTGGGATTTCTGGGTACCAGTGATTGCTTGGCAACAGGGGTTAACCATAAAAGACTTAGTCTCTCCCGTTGCTTATCATGTCAAGCACTCTACCAACTATAGCTACGAAATCTGGCAAAAATCTGCCCTTAAATTTACCAAAATATTTGCTCCATCCCGTTATAATTATTATCAAGAAATAGCTGATATAAATAAAGTAGATTATGACCTAATTGGTCACATGGATAATTATATCGTTAACCAATTTTTGACAATTTATCAAAACAGTAAGCAACCGATTATCTACAAACCCCGATTACCTGATGCTCAGAATCCAGTCTATAGCCATACCAATACTAAAAATCACGATTATAATTCCTTAGTTTGGTTAGCATGGAGCTCTTATCATGCTGGTAATTTTACCACTATGGCTGAGCAGTTAAAAAACTCCCTAACCATTACCCCTTACCAACCAACAGAAACAATTTCTGATTGGATAGAGCAATTTACTACATTTTCAGCTGCTCATAATTCTCCATTCAATTCTTATGCATTCAGTAACCTAACGGAATGGCAATATCTAATAGGATCTACTCTGCTTAATCGACCATTTAGTACCTATCAATGGCAACCAAAAGTATCGATAATCACATCAGTATTTAAAGGGGATAAGTATATTGAACCCTTCCTTAAGGATATTACCCAGCAGACTGTTTTTGCTGAATGTGAATTAATATTGGTTAATCCCAATTCTCCTGGAAATGAAGAGCCTGTGATTAAAAAGTATATGACCAGGTATCAGAATATTATCTATATAAAATTGGATGAAGACCCAGGGCTTTATGAAGTTTGGAACATGAGCATTAGATTAGCCCGTGGTCACTATATTACAAACGCTAATCTCGATGACCGCAGAGCGCCCAGACATATCGAAGAACATATGAGAGCCTTGGATGAGCATCCTGATGTGGACGTGGTTTGCGCTCCTCTGAAAGTTACGATGCAACCCAATGAAACCTGGGATAATAATACCGCTCATGCAGTCTGGTATGTGGGATTTCCGGAGTATTTTGGAACTGAAGACTTTTTTCAAGAAAAGTGGTGGGCTGAAGGGGAAGAAAAAGGTAAGATCGGCTCCCAAAATCTTCCCCATTGTATGCCGGTATGGCGGAAGAGTGTCCATGAAAAAAATGGCTATTTCGATGAAATTGGCTATGGCGCGAGTGCTGATTGGGAATTTTGGTTACGTTGTTCAACCAATGGTTCTAAATTCATGCTATTGAGGGAACCTTTAGGAATTTACCTAGAAGACCCTCAATCCTATAACAGGCGGTTTGAGTCAACGGTTGATTTTGATAAAAAAATTCTACAGGAGTATTATGTACCGCTAACTGAGGAATCCAATGGTAACGGAAGCCTTGATGTCTCCGAAACTGAAGAGCAGGATTCAGGGTTTGAAGACTCTGGGGATTATCCGAAAAAACTCGATCTTGCTTCTGCTTTACAGTATCATTACGGGGAGCATCGCTCTGGATGGTCTTATGCGATGAATAGCTTGAAAGCCTTACACAATGATGCTGGAATCTTGGTGGATGGCTTCATAGAAAAGAAATTCGCCTGGGGTTCGGATCCTGGAGATTGTAACAACACCCCAACTGCTTATACAGAGCCTTGGATTGGATTCATCCATTGCCCTCCCTATGTCCCTAAATGGTTTCAAGAACACCTGTCACCTCAGGCAATATTTGCAAGTCAGTTGTGGCAAGAAAGTATTAAGTATTGTCAAGGTCTATTTTGTTTGTCTGAAGACTCTCGTCGATGGCTCCAAAAGCAGCTAGATGTGCCAATTGTTAGCGTTATCCATCCTACGGAAACCCCAGATGTTATCTTTTCGATGGATAAGTTTTTGTCAAATCCTGAGCCAACTATTATCCAAATTGGGATTTGGTTGCGGAAGATGCACTCTATCTACTATTTACCGGTAAAAAACTACAAAAAGATGGTGTTACGTAAACCCTATTCCGGGGAGATGTTACACACTGAAAAACAAGTATTTAATTTACAGCCCAATTACAGTTATGTGCAGATAGTTGATTATTTGCCCAATGATGAGTATGATGAAGTCTTGTCAAAGAATATTGCTTATTTGGAGTTGTATGACACCAGTGCCAATAACGCGATCATTGAGTGCATCGTCAGAAATACCCCGGTTTTAGTCAATCCGCTGCCAGCTGTAAAAGAGTATTTGGGCCAAGACTATCCCCTTTACTTCCAGTCTAGACAAGAAGCAGCGGCCAAAGCTGAGGATTTTGCTTTAATTGAGGAAACCCACCACTACCTGAAGCAGCACCCGATTAAAGAAAAGCTGAGCAACGATTATTTTTTAAAATCAATTGTTAAATCGGAAATCTATCAACAGTTATCATGAGAATATCCCACAAGCATAAGTTTGTATTCCTCAGCAAACCTAAGTGTGCTAGTACTAGTATTCGCAAGGCATTGGATCCTTACACCGATGTTTGGAGTACGGATCAGAAGCGACATTACCATCACCATGTTCCAGCATCTCTGTTAAAGCAGCATTTTGAGCGTATGGGTTGGAACTGGAACAGCTACTTCAAGTTTATTAGTATCCGAAACCCTTGGGATATGCTGGTTTCTCTGTACTTCTATGCCAAGCCAGATCACCGAGGTATTTATTGGTGGGAAACAGCAAGAGCAATCCGTGTATCCAAAGACATTATCGAAAAATACCCCTATAACCCAAACACCAGGATGCCATTCAAGCAGTGGATTAAGACAGGAAAATCCTGGGACTTGAAGCAGCAACAATTTCTTGATGATTTGTATAGCTATACCCTTCCTTACTATGTTTTTGATGATCAGAATAACTTCCTAGTCGATTATATTATTCGTGTTGAACACTTAGAGGAAGACTTAGCTTTTGTCGCTTCAAAGCTAGGAATACCTATAGATTCTTTGAAGATAAATACTAGCAAGCATGACCACTATAGCCAGTATTATGATAGCGAATCCAAAGCAATAGTCTCCGAACTGTTTGAGTATGAGATCAACTACGGAAAGTATTCTTTTTAGAATAGGAGGGAATCGGGAATCGGGAATCGGGAATCGGGAATCGGGAATCGGGAATCGGGAATCGGGAATCGGGAATAGGGAGCAGGGAGCTTCGGAGCAGGGGAATAGGGTTTCATGGTTTGTTTTATAACTGAATAATATCCAATTTATAGCGTTGTTCAGACTTATGAGATAAAGTCAATTTTATTCCCCTACTCCCTACTCGTAAGCATTCAGCTATCAGCCATTGGCCTACGGCCACGCTACTTGAGGTGCTTTTGAATAAAATAGGCTGACCGCTGACTGCTGAATGCTGAATGCTGAATGCTTATCCCTACTCCCTACTCCCTACTCCCTACTCCCTAAAACCCAGAACTTTTTACCTGAAATTAATAACTGCTATAAAATGAGACTATCACACAAGCATAAATTCCTATTCATTGGCAAGCCTAGGTCTGGTGATACTACGATTAGACAAGCACTAGATCCTTACAGTGATAGTGTTAGTACAGATAAAGGACGACACAACCATCCCCATGCGCCAGCATCTATCTTGAAACAGTATTTTAAACGCATGGGTTGGGACTGGAATAGCTACTTCAAATTCACTTCTGTTAGAAATCCCTGGGATATGCTGGTCTCTTTGTACTCCTTTGGAAATCCTGATCAAAATGGCTTCTACTTTTGGGAGAAACAACAGTACAATCCTAAAACAAAAATGCCATTTACAGAGTGGATCACTAAGGGAAAATCATGGGACATCAAGGCAGGGAAGCATTTAACTGATTTGTCTGCTTACTCACTGTCTTACTCGGCACTAGATGATGATAACACGTTTCTTGTGGATTATGTTATCCGTTTTGAAAATCTAGAATCAGACTTAACTTTCTTGGAGTCTATGCTAGGACTAAAGCTGAATTGTCCTAAGATAGAGCAACACAAACGGGATGATTACACTAATTATTATAATCAGGAGTCTATAGATAGAGTTGCTAATTTATTTTGGTATGACATTAAGTATGGAAATTATAAGTTTGGGATGGCGTAGGGGCGTGGCACAGCTAAAATAGTGCAATAGAAATAGGATAACTGAGGCGGAAAGTATGGGAAGAGGAAAACGAGACAAGGTGATTCTGAGTCGAGAACAGAGAAAAAGGCTGGAAGTCATAAGCAACATTCCTGAACTACTGCTGACTTTTTCAGCTGGTCACCCACCAGGAGGTATTGACTCAAACTATTACTCTGACTAATTTGTCAGTTTTACTGAGATCTAGTCTACCGTACTTTTAAAAGAGCCGCACCCAATTTAAATGCCGAACAGCTTATCAATCCCGCTTCGTCTTATTTCAAGCCACACTTTGCCCTCCCTGTAACCCATTGCCCTATCCTTAAAACAGATGAAGGGATTGAAATTTTACGTAAGGATTCAGCGGTCAGCCGTCAGCTGACGTAACAGAAATTAAACCAATGCTTACCTGTTTTATTCAAAAGCACCTCAAGTAGCACCATCTGTAGCGCATGAGCTGAGAGCTGAGAGCTGAGAGCACCTCAAGTAGCACCATCTGTAGCGCATAAGCTGAGAGCTGATAGCTGAGAGCTGATAGCTGAATGCTTACAATTTTACTAGTTGACAATTTAATAAAAAAAATGGTATAATCAAGGAAAATTAAATACATTTAATATCTATATAATTGCCAAATAGCTAATGAAAAATACTGCTAATTTTTCATAGCTAAACGCTATATAGTAATCAGATTTATGAAAAACTGAAATGGCGATTGGTCTACGGCCACGCTACGGGAACGCATTAGCTCATTGCTCAATGATAGTACATTTGTATTAAAATGTTGCTCCCTAGCTCCTGTTTTCTAATCACCATCCATTTTTGGTCTCAAAATTTTTAGCCAGTCAATTTTTATGCATTACTCTTGGGTTAGTAAGTTGTAAGGTAATGTCAACCATCTGCGCCCAAACTTAAGTCAATACCAAGCCATCGGCAATTTCGAGAGTCTGCATCTTGACCCAAAGTTGCCCCTCAAGACTAAAATCATCTTGAGCGATTGACTTTTTGGCTCCTTGCCCCAATGGTGAAATTGTGAACCCCTTGATGAAGAGCAATGAGTGAATCTGAAAACCCCAATAACCTTCCCCTTCCTGAGTCTACTACCGAAATGGATAACCAGGATACTAAGAAGCCAGATCAGCAGCAGACCGACCATAACCCAAAAATGCTCAGCTTCGCACCAGTACCTGATGATTTCACGATAGTATCTGATGATATAGATAATCTTATTGAACAGTCAATACTAGAACAGACTATAGAATCACTCCTTACCACCATGGCATCATCAGTTACAGAAACGGATACTGATGGCACTGATGATACTGATACCACTGATATTGACACTGAGATAGCTGATGTTTCTGAGGAACAGTTAGCCAAGGATGGTGAATGGTTTGCCTTAGCCCAAAAACTGAGCTTGGACAATCATCGCTTAAAGCAGCAAGTGACTCAGCTGCAGCAAGCACTCCAGGAAAAACAGCAGGAGTTAAACGGACAAGCTAAGCAATTGCGAGAGTACGACAAACTCCTGTCCACAAAAGATCTGGAACTCAATACAGTTCAAGACCAATTAACCCGTTTGTTCCACACTCTAGAATCATCCCATCAATCCGGTCAACGCCAGCAAATTTTGGTCGAAACCTTATCAGAACAGTTACAAAGCTCTCAGGATCAAGTTGCCAGACTCGAACAGGACTATTCCCAAACCCAGCAGCGCTACAACGAACAATCTCATCAGCTGGTGCAATTGAAAGATACCTGTCGAGAACTTAGAACCCGTCTATACCGACAACAACAGCAAACCTTGCAATTTAAGGTAGCCTTAGAAAAGTGTCTGGAAATGCCTGCCTCTGAGAGTTCTGTGGTACAACAGCAAGAGAGTCGGAGCATCATTGCTCAGCAATCTCTGCTACAAAAAGCCCAGCCCATTAGACCCTGGTCTGCTGACCCAGAGTTATTTGCAGAAGAATTTATTTTCAGCAGTACTGGTAATTCTCCTGCCCAGTCTGAATCTACCACAGAAGCATTATCGGTTGACAGCAGCCAACCTAACCAAACTGATCCTATATCCCCAGCAGATGCCTTAGGTCCAGGGCAAACTCAGGTAATCTCCCCTGAAAATGTGACAGCCAAAGAGTTAGAAGTAGCACAACAGTTAATTGAACAAATGTCTGCCCTGGCAGAGGAATTTGGGTTGTCCGAGTTGCCATCAGAGTGGGCTGATACCAAAGTCGATGGCACATCAGAACTAGAAACCACACTAGAAACCGCTAACTTAGATGAATCTGACCAAACCGTTGAATTGACTAGTGACCTTGAGGAAACCAGTAGGTCAGAGCATACTCAGACCTTGGAGCCTGAAGCCAATCCACCGAGTGAGGAATTGCCAGAAGATATCATAGAGGCTGAGTCAAAGTCAAATCAAACCAATGACGTATTTCCGTCTCACGGTAAGTCGCCATCACCAGTACTCTATCCCCTACGTCCCTCCAAAGGGCGCAAATCCTTAGCGTCTATTGAATTACCAAGGTTTCCCCGTTATCGTTCTTCCTGAGGTTGACCCATAGATTAGGTTCGATGACACAATAGTTTCACATACTGATATATTAAAGAATTTAAAGTTCTGTAACCTCTGGCGCAAGACTATCAAAACCCTGCGGTAAACTAGCCCTTGATCCTTAAAATTCCCTGTCGTTTGCCTCAAACGCCGACAATACGAACCTAGGCAAAGATAATCCTGGTGGAATCATCGGGAATATCCCCAATTTTCCCAAGGAGACAGGTAAGCGGTTTTTCCGCAATGTCCGATAAAAAAATGTAGGAGTTCTTAAATCAATGTCTCATAGCGTTAAAATTTACGATACCTGTATTGGTTGCACCCAATGTGTTCGGGCTTGCCCTCTAGATGTATTGGAGATGGTTCCCTGGGATGGCTGTAAAGCTGGTCAGATTGCCTCTTCTCCTCGTACAGAAGACTGTATTGGTTGCAAGCGGTGCGAAACTGCTTGTCCTACTGACTTCTTGAGCGTCCGGGTTTACCTGGGAGCTGAAACAACTCGCAGCATGGGCTTGGCTTACTAAGCATTAACAAGCGCAATCTATCCGATGTTGACGGTTGACTGTTGATGGTCAACCGTTGACGGTCAACCGTCAACACAGGACACTCCACTCATAGCATGGCTATAGTTTGAGTATTATGCTTACTTACTAAACTCAACACTATGTGTGGAATAGTCGGCTATATCGGTCCGCAAATCGCTACAGAAATTTTAATGGCAGGATTAGAGAAACTCGAATATCGGGGTTATGATTCTGCTGGGATTGCTACAGTTTCGGAAGGGGATGTTCATTGTGTCCGTGCTAAGGGAAAATTGCACAATTTGCGCGAAAAACTGGTACAAATCGAAAACCAGGCGCGGATTGGCATTGGACACACGCGCTGGGCAACCCATGGTAAACCGGAAGAGTATAATGCTCACCCCCACATGGACATGGCAATGCGGGTGGCAGTGGTACAAAATGGCATTGTTGAAAACTACCGGGAATTGCGGGAGGAATTGATCCAGCGGGGACATGAATTCCGCTCCGATACCGATACAGAAGTTATTCCCCATCTAATTGCTGAGTGTTTACAGCAAAATTCTGCTTCTTCCTCTTCGTTCTTTTCTCCTTTCCTAGAAGCAGTGCGGCAAACAGTGAATCGATTAGAGGGAGCTTTTGCCCTAGCTATCCTTTGTGCTGACTATCCTGATGAATTGATTGGAGTGCGGCAACAGGCTCCTTTGATTATTGGGTTTGGTCAAGGGGAATTTTTCTTTGGCTCAGATACCCCAGCATTGTTACCCCATACCAGGGCAGTATTGAACTTAGACAATGGGGAAATCGCACGGTTAACTCCCCTAGGGGCAGAAGTTTACGACTTTGAGGGTCGTCGCTTGAATAAGTTCCCCCGTACCCTCAGTTGGAATCCCTTTCAAGTGGAAAAGCAAGGATTCCGACACTTTATGCTTAAGGAAATTTATGAGCAACCAGGGGTAGTGCGCAACTGTTTCGAGCGGTATCTCAATAGTCATTGGCATGCTAATCCTACAGAGGCAGAGGCAGAGGCAGACCTGGCTAATTCCCCAGTTCAGTTAGGCATACCAGAGTCACTGTACGGGGATGTAGAACAGATTCAGATTCTGGCGTGTGGGACCAGTTGGCACGCTAGTTTGGTGGGTAAATATTTGTTGGAGCAGTTGGCAGGAATTCCCACCATGGTGCAGTATGCATCTGAGTTTCGTTATGCACCAGGTCCGTTAACTAAGAATACCCTAACCATTGGGGTAACTCAGTCTGGGGAAACTGCTGATACCTTAGCAGCACTGGAGATGGAAAAACACCGTCGCAGTGGATTAGACCCTCTCTATCAGCCCCGACTCCTGGGAATTACGAATCGACCAGAAAGTTCTTTGGCTCAGTTGGTGCCTGATGTGATTGATACCCAGGCAGGTATTGAAATTGGGGTGGCGGCCACTAAAACCTTTGTGACCCAGTTAGTGGCCTTTTATTGTCTAGCGCTAGAGTTAGCTTACCGACGTAATACTCTCGCCCCTGAAAAAATTCAAGCAATTATGGCAGACTTACGGCAATTGCCTACTCAGATTGAGCAAGTGCTGGAAAGTCAAGAAAAGTATATTGAAGAATTAGCCCATGAGTTTGCGGAAACCCAAGACTTTATCTTTGTAGGACGCGGGATTAATTTTCCGATTGCTTTAGAAGGGGCGCTGAAACTTAAGGAAATTAGCTATATTCATGCTGAAGGCTACCCAGCTGGGGAAATGAAGCATGGTCCGATTGCTCTGCTGGATGCTAAGGTGCCTGTGGTTGCGATCGCAATGCCTGGTGCTGTCTATGAGAAGGTAATTTCTAATGCTCAGGAAGCTAAGGCTCGGGATGCTCGGTTGATTGGGGTGACACCGAGCAATGGCAAAGAGGCGATGGATATCTTTGATGATTTGTTACCTGTACCAGAAGTCGAGGAGTTGCTTTCACCAATTCTGGCAGTGATTCCGTTGCAGTTGTTAGCCTATCACATTGCGGCAAGGCGAGGGTTGGATGTGGATCAGCCCAGGAATTTGGCGAAGTCGGTGACTGTGGAATAGATTTTTTGTTGACTGCTGAAGGGTGTTCGCCTAGCCTGGCCTTTTGGCCAAGGTTATTTAGGGCTGGCTGCATGAATGCAGAAGGCATACCCGACAAGGCTTTCAAGCCTTTTTTCCCAAAACAAGTGCAAGGAATAGGCATCTTGTCGCTCAAAAACCTGGTACTTTTGTCGGAAATCCCTGGGTTTTCTTGGGAAACCAAGGGGTGAAACTCAGATTTCTCAAGCTGTGTAGCCTCTAAAGTCGCTTTGTAGACTTATTCAGCAAGCCCTATTTAGTTGAAGGTTATTTGGTTGAAGATTGAAGGTTGAATGTGAACGCGTGGCCAAAGGCCAAGGTTATAGGGTTGAACGCGCACCCGTGGCCTTTTGGCTAAGGTTACAGGACTTACGCAGTAACACTACCTTTAGGGTGCATTACCTCTAGTGGCGTGGCACAGCTAAAATAGTGCAATAGTTTTTTCTGCTAAACCCTTGTTAAAAGTAGATTATGGTATTTTTCTAAAGCAACATTTAAGGTATGCCACGCCACTAGGGTGAATTAATAACGTACCCTACTAAACTAATTTGTTCTAGGATTAAACTTACCGACTGGTTAGCATTGGTAAAGTTGAGCAAAAACCATGACCGTTACCAAAATTATTGGGTTTAAAGCCCCGTCCTTATAGGACGGCTTTTCTTTTAGACTTCGTATTGAAAGTTTACACTAGATGTGCTATTCTAAAATTATAAGCAATAGACTTTTGTACCAGCTAGATACTATCTAAACATAAGTAGGCAACGTAAAAAATATGTAGAGCGTACATATTGCGTAATTGGGTCTAACGACTTAAATGTCTATGAAGAATTTAGATAAAAAAGTATCTAGTTAAATAGATAAACATAAAGGTACGGTGGGGCACACCGAAACCTAGGTCAAAGACCAAATACGCTTGTGGAGAGGAGACCTCTATTTTTCCTGGCTCCGGCCTGGTTAAACAAGTCACCCCGTGGAAGCAAGAATCCCCGTCCTTCCAGGGCGGTGAGTGTCAATATACCCATCAAAGCTATCCAACTCACACCCGGTAGTGTCATTACTATAGATAACCTTAAATGGCAAGACTTTGAAACAATTCTTGAGGAAATTGGGGAAAAGCGACAAGTGCGGCTGACCTACTATCAAGGAAATTTAGAAATCATGTCCCCCCTTGCCATTCACGAAAGACCCCAATCGATTACCCACTATTGCCAATTATTTCTCAGGCACACAGGTTCCCACTAAACAAGCTCGATCCAAATTAACACCACTCAAAGAAGCCCCATCCATCTCAGCACAAAGCAAATTCGCCCCACTGAGATTACTACCAGATAGATTAGCTCCACGGAGATCGGCCTCTTCCAGATTTGCTTCACTTAAGGTTGCCCCTTGTAAATCTGCCTGAGACAAATCGGCTCCCTTCAAATTGGCACTATTAAGATTAGCTCCTCGCAAATCTGCCCCTCGCAAATCTACCCCTTGCAAATTCACCCCCATCAAATTGGCACCACTTAAAAAAGCACCGGTAAAGGAAGCCTGACTCAACTTAGCCCCCATCAAATTAGCGCCTCGGAGATTACCACCCCGCAAGTCCGCACCACTCAAATCCGCCTGCATCAAATTAGCTCCTAGCAAATTCCCCCGCAAGTCAGCAGATTCGAGTTTGGCACCAATTAAGTTAGCACCATCGAGACGAGCACCATTCAAATTAGAGCCAGAGAAATTTACCCCCACAAGTGTTGCACCAGCAAGATTAATTTTTTCCAATTGGCTACCGGAAAGATCCTCATCTTCCAAATCTGCTCCTGGCAGTTGCTTTACTTTCCCCGCCCGAATTGCTTCAATTTCCATCAACCAGATAACCTTGGCCAAAAGGCCACGCTACGCGTTCAACTGTTCATCCTTCACCCTACCCTACACCGGACCCCTGGGCAAGAACAACCTTGGCCAAAAGGCCACGCTACGCGAACAACCCAATAACCTTCAACCCAATAACCTTCAACCCTCAACCTTGGCCAAAAGGCCACGCTACGCGAACAACCTTCAACCTTCAACCTTCAACCTTCAACCTTGGCCAAAAGGCCACGCTACGCGAACAACCTTCAACCTTCAACCATATAACCTTCAACTTTTCTTCCTTCATCCTTCAACCGTTACTCTTTCCTCAGATAAGGAATCAAGCAACCACATTCCTGAAGCAATTTTAGGCTGATTAGCCTGCAAACTCATACCCTGCTGCATTCCCATCACTATCAGTCCCAGGGTTTCCACCAGTTTAGGGTCAAACGCTTCCCCTGACAATGCCTGACAGCTTCTTAGGGCAATAGACAGAGCATCCTCCTCAGATTCATGGGTATTGAGTTGCTGCTGAAAATAGGCCATCAGCCTCAAAATCCTCGATTCCAAGGGAATATTATCGTAAGCTAAGCCATCCGGTTGTCCTGAACCATCCCAGGATTCGGTTTGATGGGTAATAATGTTAGCGACAGCCTGTAATCGAGGCATAATCCGTAACACCGATCCCCTCGGAAGAGATTCCTGCTTCTCGATTACGTCTTTCTGAGCAGCTGACTTAGGGGGTAGTTCTATGTTAACCCCCTGCAAGGGGGATAGACGGTGCAAGAGTGCTGCCAGACTTAAACGTTTCAGTTGCCATGCTGGTAAATCCAGCAACTGCCCGATAGTCTCACACAAGGTTTTTACCTCAGCGCCAGCATTGGGATTGACAGCATCCGCTTGGTCAATTAGCTGGGCCATACGCAAGAAAGCCTGCATTTCATTAGAAACCAGGTTATCGTCTAACACCTGAACATGGCTAGGGGAGGTATGGGAAGGTAACTCTTGTTGACCCTTCTGAAGATAGTTCACGACCCGATTCACCACTGCCCCAATATAGTCTCGTGGCTTGGTGCTTTCGATAATCTGTTGAAGTTGTGCAGTTAAGCTGGCTTGCAAGTCTGGCTTATATTTACCAATGTGAGCGATCGCAAACTCCACTGTCTCCCTGACCAAGTCTGGCTCAAATGTCCAGAATCCGTAGAATTTGCGCTCTCGGTCTTGCTCTGGCAGTCCTTGAGTGCCATAATCCGACTCAGATAATTCTTGACATAACACCATTGCTGTGTATGTCTCGGAAATAATAATCAAGTGCCACTCTTGAGCTACAGGATCGGAGGAATCTAAACTAACTAGGGCAACATTCGACCGCTGGCTGGTGGGATGTTCAGCAAAGCCAGTATCTGGTGCTGCTAGGATTACCACCTGAGATGATTTTACCGCTATATCGCCGTAGCGTTCAGCTTCCTCAAGATACCATTGGCCCCGCTGGAAGGCCGTAATCATTAGTGGAGCACTGTCGGACTCTAGGATAAAGTCTTCTAGGGCATGGCACAGCGATACTAAGGTATTTTTGTAATAAACTCCAAAGCTTAAAGGTTTTTTGGTGCCGCGATGGGCTTGTTCTAGTTTTTGTAATATCGAACCTGAGCGCATGGTTACTAAAAAATTGTTAATTAAATTTTGTTAATTAAATTTTGCCATTTCACCTTTCTATTTACTTAAACTGACCAGTTGTTTTTCTTGGCGTTTATTTGCTACTATTGGGGCAGTGAGGGCTGCTTCTAATGGAGCGACTCCTAGTCTTTCTTCAAGGATTTTCATCACTTCACGGCCAAAATCATTGGAATTTTGCCGCCAAGCTTCCAGACAAACTTCACCAAAGAAAGACCCTAGGGGTTCGGGATTCCATAGGAGTTTTTTGGCTGTCCAGGGCATCAGACTCATGGGATCATAGTCCCGATTGAGCATAGTTTTGTCAAAGGCGTACTGTTCTAAATGGGTATGGGGTTGTAGACCAATGAAGAAAATGGCTGGTTCGACTTTATCCCTACCAAATATTTGCTCTAGTTCCCGGTGATAGGCAATAGTCTGACGAATGGTATCAAAGGTTTCATCGATCACATTGAAAGAATAGTTGACGGAAACTAGGTCATTGAAGCCAGCTGCTTTTAAATCACGACAGTTTTGTAGTACGGTGCGTAGGTTATAGCCCATGCGCATTTTCCGCACCAGTTCCTGAGAACCACTGGTAATCCCGATTTCAAAGTAATTCATCCCGGTTTTTACCATCAGGTCGCATAATTCTGGGGTGAGATTGTCTGCCCGAATGTATGCTGCCCAGTTAATGTCGCTCATTCCAGCATCAAGGATTTTCTGCAACAGTTCAACGGCATCACCAATGAATTTTTTGGCAGGAATGAACTGGGCATCAGTGAACCAGAACTTGCGGATTCCTCGGTCATAGAGTTGGCGCATTTCTGCGACCACTTCATCTGCCGGGTTAATCCGTACCTGTTTGCCTTCTACAACCGTATAGATACAGTAGCAGCAGTTATGGGGACACCCACGCTTGGTTTGAACTCCAATGTAAAAGTCGTTCTGTTGGAAGTAATAATCAAAGCTGGGCCAGATGCTTTGAATATAGTCGTAGTTGCAAGCAATTTTTTCAATGGGAGTGGGAGATTCATGGATCATGCGATCGCGTGGCTTAGCTTGCCCTACCACATAACAGCGCTGATCATCGAAGTCCTGACCCCGGAGAATTTTCGTGAGTAAGGTTTCCCCTTCTCCAACGGAAACGATGGTTCCAGTTGGCAGTTTATTTTCCAACTGCTCATAGAATACACTAACTGCTCCACCCCCCACAATCAAGCGAGCGTCTGGGTTATATCGTTTAGCCCGTTTGAGTCCTTGTTTGATTAACCCCAAGTTACCCCACAGTTCCCCATAGTAAGACGCCGCTAAACGCAGACCCCCCAGCGCTCCCCGTAATTTCACCAAGGGATTGCCAGCATAGTAAAACTCGAAGGCATTTTGGAGCGGGTTACCACCCCTACCACCCACTGGAGCATAAATTTGAATGTCGCGCCAGGAAAATACCAACAGGGTTGGTTTAAATTGGTCTATCTCAGTATCCAAGGCGCTGCCAAAGTCTAGGGGAGGTACAGTTCCCAAGTCAAAAATGCGCTGTTCTACACCCGGGAACTGTTTATGAACATGGTCAGCTAAATAAACCACCCCGATCGGAAAGATTGGATTACACGGAAGGCGAACATATAGTATTTTCTGTTCCATTGGTAACTGTTTATAGTAATGTTTTTTTGTTATTATAAGTTTTTTTTATCAGTAAGGTTAGTTTGGGTTATTCTTGACCAATTCCGATCGCCTTTGGCGCGGGCAAAGCCCATCGCGTAGCGTGGCCGTTCGCGTAGCGTGGCCGTTCGCGTAGCGTGGCCGAAAGGCCAAAAGGCCAATTAAGCTCAAGATTTCAAGCCAGATCTATACCCAGAGTTATAGACAGATTTATCTACCGCCATTTTCTCTACTTTGAGACTACGGCGGGCAGAAGCTACCAAGGGTGGGCAACAATTATGAAATTGGTTTTTACATATCTTAACTTTACCAAAATTAGGGATTTACCTCAACCTTATGGTAGTTTTGTCTATAGGGATCAAAAATCAGCATCAAGTCATCTAATAGAGTAAAGTACTATAATAGGCTTTATAGAATGAGCATTAGACCTGATTTATACTGAATATCGCTAAAAAAAGCAAATAATCCTAAATAATACCAATAATTAGCATACTGACGCGGTTTTGTCGGTGATAGGCTGAGGTAGACTTCAATAATTAGTAGCCATGTTTACAGCTCGCCGGGATCATAAATGCTACCTTGGTGTTTGTAATAAATTAACCTTTAGAGAATTAATAGATATGACACAAATTTTTGATCCTATTCCTTCAGATAGCCAAGATTCCGTTCTGTGCTGCTATGTGAACGCCACTAGCCAGATCCAGATTGCTAGAATAACGAATATACCTAACTGGTACTTTGAAAGAGTTGTTTTCCCAGGGCAGCGCTTAGTTTTTGAAGCACCGCCACAGGCTCTTCTAGAAATACATACAGGGATGATGGCAAGTGCCATTCTCTCAGATACTATCCCTTGTGACCGCTTATTGGTTAGCCAAAGTGGTAATGCTTATGGCTATCCTGTTTCCGCCGAATCAGCCCAACCTGCCGATATCAAGCCACATCCAGAAACAGTTGATAGTCAAAGAGTGTTCACTGAAAAATTGCCTACCCTGGTTAGCGCGGTCTAGTTACTATCTCTATACGTTGGGGTTGCTTACAACAGGAGCAACCCCTTTTTCATTGGTTGAAGGTTGTTTGGTTGAAGGTTGTTTGGTTGAAGGTTGAAGGTTGTTTGGTTGAAGGTTGAAGGTTGTTTGGTTGAAGGTTGAAGGTTGAAGGTTGTTCTTGCCCAGGCGTCCCTTGTCAGGTAGGTTGAGAGTTCAAGCTAAATAGGCTATAGTGCTAGACTTGTAACTTGTCACTTGGTCTGTAACCATAGCAAGGGTAATTCAAAAGTGAACAAGAACAGATCTTGAGATTCTGTTCCATCACCCCATCACCCCATCACCCCATCACTCCATCACCCTGTGAATCTGCCTTCTTTTCTCTGGCTCTGGAAAATTGCTGCTTGGTCTATGGGTTTATCCCTCTTTGCCTATGTACTCCTGGCAATCACCGGCAGCATTGTGTTTTCTCAACGTCACTCTGGACGTCCACGACCGACTTGGTTACGCCCTCTGCACTACATCATTGGTTGGATCATGGTCGCTCTAGTCTTGGTTCTGCTGGGGATTGGTTTAGTAGGTACCATCGGCCATTACGGTCATCTAGGCCATTCAGCCCACTTAATAGCTGGATGGTCTGTGGTAGCACTGGTATTACTCTCAGCCTTTAGTGCTACCCAAATTAGCCCTCAAGAACCCTTAGCAAGGGCTGTTCACGTTGCTACTAACATTGCTTTGCTAGTGGGATTTACCTGGGTTTCCCTTACTGGTTGGGAAGTTGTGCAGAAATATATTAGGCATTAGTCATTTGTTAATTGTTAGTTTCGATTTTAAATTTATCGAAAGTTTAAAGTTTAAACTTTTAACTTTAAACTTTAAAGTTATCTGTCAGGGATGGATAGCTTTACTTTGCCGATGGACGATTTTGAGAGCGATAAAAAGGCTTTTTGACCACAACGGCGGGATAGGATTTACCCCGGATTTCTACTTCCAGCTGCTGTCCAACTTTGCCCAACTTTCTGGGAACATAGGCTAGTGCGATCGCATTTCCTAAGGTTGGTGCTAATGTACCACTAGTAACAACTCCTACCACCTCACCATCAGCTAGGACTGGGTAACCATGGCGAGCAATCTGCCTTCCTTGCATCTGGATCCCAACTAGCTTGCGCTCGATCCCCGTTGCTTTTTGTTGCTCTAGCACCGAGCGTCCGATGAAGTCTCCTTTGCTATCAAGATGCACTAGCCAACCTAACCCAGCTTCTAAGGGTGTCGTGGTATCATCAATATCTTGTCCGTAGAGTGCCATAGCCGCTTCTAGGCGCAAGGTATCTCTGGCACCTAAACCACAGGGAGTGACACCAGACTCTAAAAGTTTGTGCCACAGCTCTATGCCGACATCTGGGTCTAGCATCAGCTCAAATCCGTCTTCCCCTGTGTAACCGGTTCTAGCAATAAATGCCGGTTTCCCCAACACCGTTGCCTCTAGATGTCCAAATGCTTTGACTGGTGCTAAGGCTTCTTTGACAAATGGCTGAAGATGTGATATTGCCAATGGTCCCTGTACTGCAATCAAGACTTTTGATGTTGAGAGGTCTTGTAAGGTAACTGAGTCAGCATCCAGGTGAGCTAACAACCAGTCTTTGTCTTTGGTGCAGGTTGCTCCATTAACAATCATCATCCCCCGCTGCTCCCCAGACTCCTCCTCACCTTGGTAGTAGAAGATAATGTCATCAATGATTCCACCATTCGGATTTAACAACACCGTGTATTGAGCTTGACCCGGTTGCAAGCGGGTTAAATCCGAAGGCACTAGAGACTGCAATTGCTCCCGTAGTTGCTTACCATTAAAAGCAAACTTACCCATATGGGAGATGTCGAAAATTCCGACAGCAGTTCGTACTGCAGCATGTTCTTTTTTCAATCCGCTAAATTGTACTGGCATTTCCCAACCGGCAAAAGCTGTCAAGCGGGCATTTTGTGCTACCACCTGGTCAAAGAGGGGAGTGCGAGCCAGTTTAGGGGTTTCGGATTGGGACTCTGGAGATCCTGGGGAATTGGCCACGGGTTTTAATAATGGTGTTCAGTTATCAGGTTAGTGTACCATCTATCTGCTATTATCAGATGCGTTCCCGTAGCGTGTGCGTAGCACAATGTGGAATGGGCATCTTGCCCGTTTAGCACAATGTAGAATGGGCATCTTGGCCGTGTAGCACAATGTGGAATGGGCATCTTGCCCGTTACAATTTCGCGTTTTTTTAACAACAGTTGCTAAACAGTTAGTAAATACGCCCCTTTTAAATTTATCACTGTTAAGGTACTATATTATCTTGGTAAAGACTATCCCACTAATATGAACAAGAAAGTAATTTGGTATATCAAATCTCAAGTTGGAGTTCTGCTTTTTCCCTTAGGTTTATGCTTATTTGGAGAAGCCGTTTCTAAAAGAATTGAAGGAGAGCCTTGGTTTTGGTTAGGAACCTTAAGCTTAGTTGTGATTAATGCCGGGATTGGTTTGATGATTGAAAGCGGATTGATATCCGGTTTTCCCAGAGATAAGGTGGCCAAAGACGACTCAAACTAGTCAGTTATCAAGACTGAATTAAGTTTTTATGTAAGCATATGCGCTACTTGAGGTGCGGTCAGCGGTCAGCGGTCAGCGGTCAGTGGTCAGTGGTCAGCTTAAAATCAACCTTTTTCCTCAGATTAAACTAATCCTTACCTGTTTTATTCAAAAGACTTTCGTGACTATTAAACTAATCCTTACCTGTTTTATTCAAAAGCTGATAACTGATAGCTCATAGCTGATAGCTCATAGCTGATAGCTCATAGCTGATAGCTTACAGTAGTTTACCAAGGTAACTCGCTTCCATCCCAGGAGAAAAACTGTCCACTATCCCCTTTATCCAGCTTTTCGATCACCGCCAGTAGTTGAGTAACAGTACGCTCTACTGGGAATAACTTATCAGCAGGTACATTTTTTTGAAAGGGTTTAGAAAGGCGCGTATTGGTTGTACCAGGATGCAAGGTAACAACGATAGTTTGAGGACTTTTTCTACTGTATTCAATTGCCACTGTTCGCATAAACATATTTAAGGCTGCTTTCGATGCTCGATAGCCATACCATCCTCCCAGTTGGTTATCACCAATACTGCCAATTTTGGCAGAAATGCTAGCAAAAATACTGCGATCGCTATGACGGAATAATGGTAATAAATGTTTAGCCAGCAGCACTGCTCCAATACTGTTCACCTGGAAGTAACGGATCAAGTGTTCTGAATTAATCTGTTTCAGGCTTTTTTCTGGTTGTAAGCTGCCGTCATGAAGCAATCCAACACAATTAATCACTAAGTGGAGTTTGTCTATCTCTACACTGATTTGTTTGACAGCTTCAGATACTTGCAACTCGTCGGTAATATCCATCGATAGACAAACTAATCGATTAGGATAGTTGTTTTCAAGCCCAATTAATTCCGAACTAGAATCACGGTTACGATAACTGCCATAAATCTTGGTAAACGTTTCATCTTGCAGCAATTGTTTGACAAAAGCCAGACCAATACCTCCGCTGGAACCGATAATTAAGGCATTGGCATTGTTAATTCCATCTATAGACATTTATTAGGGCTCCGCGCAGGGAGTAGACAGTAGGGAGTAGGAGAAGTTTGGGAAGTTTAGGGACATAGGAGAGATTTTTATTAAGGGTAATTATCCGGAGATAATTTTAAGGTTTATCTTAACAAACAACATTAGCTCAAAATTTGTGATAAATCTAGCACGAATCCAGACAACACATCCTCTCCTGACAAGCTGCTCGGGGATTCCAAAACCTCCCTATCCTGCCCAGGGCGATAAATTGCTACCTGTTGATTTTGAGGGTCAATTAACCAACCTAGACGTACACCACAGTCCATGTACTCTTGCATCTTTTCCCGCAACGTCTTCAGGTTGTCATTAACAGAGCGGAGTTCCGCCACAAAATCAGGAGCCATTGGTAATAATTTATCAGGATCCCGATTAAGTGCTTCTAATCTTTCTACCCTTACCCAGGAGGCATCAGGAGAACGATTGGCACCATTAGAAAGCGTAAAGCCCGTTGAAGAATCAAACACTAATCCGGTTCCATCACTATCAGCCCAATTACCCAAACGTTGCGTCAGTCGGCTATTCCGGTTTCCGCTTTTCCATCCCGTTGGTGCCATGATAATTAGTTCTCCCTTGCTGGTACTCTCAAGACGTAAATCTTTATTGTCCTGACAGAGTTGGAAGAACTGTTCATCTGTTAGTTTAATCGTGGGAGCTAAGTTGAGAATAAGAGCAGTCATAATTGATAATTATAGCAATTTCGGGGAGATAGGGAATCGGGAATCGGGAATCGGGAATCGGGAATCGGGAATCGGGAATCGGGAATCGGGAATCGGGAATCGGGAATCGGGAATCGGGAATCGGGAATCGTAGTAAAGAGCTGGGAGTATTTTTTGAAATTATACTAAATTAGCGTAAGCTATCAGCTATCAGCTATCAGCTATCAGCTATCAGCTATCAGCTATCAGCTATCAGCTATCAGCCAAAGGCCAACGGCTGACCACTGACCACTGAACACTGACCGCTGACCGCTTACCTTAGGGTTTAAAAGTACCCACTGAAATATCAACACTAACTGGGTCTTCATTATCCACTAAACCATCGCCATTATCATCCCAAACAGAGGTCGCGAAAAAACCGCATATAATATCGATTTCCTGCTCAGAAACTCTCAAAAATAGAGACCCCTGTTTAGTCGCGCATTTAAATTCTGCTTTCTGGACTAGCTCTGGAGCCTTTGTTCGTAATTGAGGCAATACTTTCTGGCACTGTTGGTCAGAAGTAGAGCAAACTAATGGCTTCACAAACGTAGAATCATTGGCTACTAAGGGCAAAACCCCTAACCATGTACCAGTGCGACTGCCATTTCCTATAGGTTTATCCCAACAAAAAAAGCTGACTCGCTGGGGTTGTCCTTGATTCTGAAAAACCTTTAAACTTAAATGTTTGCTATCACTACACTCCCTTTCCCATTCAGCTATTTGTTCAGGAAAACTATCGCCAAGGTCAGCTAAAACTTCCTGACATTGGCGTTCGCTACAATCCCCTGCTACGTTCCGAGGCTGGGTTTTATCTGCTGGGCTTTCACTAGCACAACCAAGCACAAGCAGAGCAACCATAACACTAGGAATTGCTAATCCTTTTAATCTCATGTCACAATTGCGAATAGTTATTATAGAGTTTCCTATAAATTTTATTCCCTGCTCCCTACTCCCTACTCCCTACTCCCTGTTCCCTGTTCCCTGTTCCCTGTTTCCTGTTCCCAGATCCGATGTTCCCTTTGCTATATAGCAATTTCAATTTAAATTTGCCATCCTCAATCTACAGAGCAAATCATTCAAAGCATCCTTAGCTGATGGTGCTTTTGGTAACCAACTAGACTCAGAAGCTTCCTCTAATTGACTCTGTAGACGACTATATTCTCCCTCATGAAATTCAATATTTGTATCTTCCAATACAGACTTTTCTGCTCCTGCTAGCTTTCGAGCAATTAAATCTGGAATATAAGGTAACTGGAACACCTGATTGAGCTTAACCAAGTTAGCTTCTATTTCGCCAGTTTTCATTAAATGGATACCAGTCAACAGCGCCCGATAGACATAAAGCAAAGGTTTGACCCGACATGGACTCATCTTTTGAAACAGTTTCCATTGAGTTCGGGAAAATCCTAGATAGTGATGGGCATGGTAGCAAGTAATGCATTGTTTTGCGATCGCTTTTAATTCCTCATGCTCCGGTGTAGTATGAATCACTAGGGGTGAGTACAGCTGCTCTAAGACATAACCATTCTTTTTCAGCAGCATCTCAAAGAACTTTTTGATATCGTGAGTGACTAGATCCAGTTCTATGGAATCCCGAATTTCCGAAACTTCAATCGTTTCCGGTCCCGGCTCTAGTCCTATAACTTTCTGTACTGGCAGAATGTGACTACCACGCAAATCATAATCAGAATCTGGTGAAGGGAAACCATACAAATGCGCTCCACTGAGGGTAGCGAATAACAGTGGATGGGGTTGAGTATAAATTACAGATAGTAGTTTTTGGTTTAAATTCATATATAACTAAACCATACTTTGACGTGCTTTAATCAAAAACCCATTAGCTGCTTCATAATCCGGACGTTCTGGCAAATTGGTGTTAGCAAAAGCAGCATCAAACTCTTGATGTAAACTCAATCGCCAAGCCGTAACCTCCTCCCATGGCATTTCATCCCGACGGATGGCTAGGAGTTGTTGCCGATACTCCTCAACTTTCACTGGTACAAACCCCTCTTTCAAGACTGTGATCCCTGAGAGCAATAAACGGATTAAGTGCATAGCATGTTTTAATCGAACTGCTCCTTTAGTCCGAAAATCTTGCTCCATTTTTTTAAATTGGGACATCACATACCCATTATAGGTTTGGTAAACCAACTTAGACAGAAAAATATCTCGAATAGCTAGCAATTCCTCTGCTATAGGAGTGGCTGTTTCCACTAGTGGTGTGTAGAGACATTCCAACACATTTGGATTAGCCTTCAGTGCCAAAATGATAAACTTTTGAAGCTCCCAGTAGCACTCCTGAGTCTCGTGCTTTTCTAACTGTTCCGGAATCCCATACAGTGACCAGTGAACCACAGCTGGTGGCAGGTAAATACCTCGTCTGTCTATATCAGAGTTTTCATCATCCAGACCAAATGCTCTCGACCCTACTACACAGCGGTAGATAACATGATCATATAAATTTAACTCTGTGAGTAAGTCTTCCGAGAGCTGTAACCCTTCTTTTTGGAAGTGTTTACGAATACTAAATTCATGGCGACGTAGGGTAACTTCCCTATCATCAGGCAAACGCACCCGATAGGCATGGGAATCATCTGTTGGTGCCTTGACTATTACACCGACTGCTCCTTGTACACATAATGTTTCACCCGCAGAGTTTTTAGCAGCCACACGAGTTACCACTTGGGTACCGACTGGCAAGATTAAGTGAGGATTCATTTGTTATAAGTTTTTTGTATAAACCCTAATATTAAAATATTATAGCATTCTTAAGTAAGATGTAAAACTAGGCTTGATTGTAAATACGATTCAGTATTTTATCCAATAAATCTGGATCTTTATAAGGATTATTTTTTTTTGATTCTTCCCAACTCATCCTGGCTTCAGAAAGTAATTTATAATAGCTAGTTGGGGATTTAAAAACTACATTATATTCTTCAAGTAAATAACCCTCTAATTGCTCAAAGTTACATCTATATCGTTTTTTTATCCAAGTGATAACTTCTTTTTTTTCTTGTTTATTTAAATAGCCTTTACCCCCTTTGTAAGATAATTTTAATCCTTCTACACCCGCTGAATTAAATTTTTTTTTCCACTTACTAATGAAGCTCTTTGATACATTTAATGATTCGGATATTGCTTGATATTTCCAGCCTTGTATGGCAAATTTTACAGCTAGCGCTCTTTTTAATTCTCTTGAATCTGGATTACTATTAATCCACTTATCCAACTTTCGGTTTTCTTGATTTGACATAGAGTTTTTATCCCATATTTTTTAAATTATTAATTTTTTTAAGTAAACTTATAGCAATTATCATAGCTATGAGGTACAAAATTTCGGGATTTTAGGGAACAGGGAACAGGGAACAGGGAACAGGGAACAGGGAACAGGGAACAGGGAACAGGGAACAGGGAACAGGGAACAGGGAACAGGGAACAGGGAACAGGGANATCACCAATCCCAAGCTGTCTGCTCAGAGTGTTGCTTGTGCTCAGGGTGGTGCGTTACGGGGCGGACTATCTCAACCCTGGCTACCGTAAAAATAAGGGCAAGTCCGCCCCTAACGCACCCTACGCACTCTCCCCAAACTCTTCCCCCGATTCCCGATTCCCGATTCCCGATTCCCGATTCCCAATTACCTATCCCCTATTTCCTCCGCACTCTCAACCAAATCAATAAACTCAGCTCGATAACCTTCTAAATCTACCCCTTCGGATTCCTTTGCTAATTGTAATGCTTGGTCAAAACTGGCTTTACCTTTGTAAGGAGAATCTCTTAAGACCATACCAAAACTGGCAACGGCAGCAGAAAACTTAAAGTTATCGGAAGCATCCTCTAGCTTTACAGCTTTATCAACCAAGGGATAGGTGAGGAGTTGAGAGGTGTTACCGTCAGGCTCTTTGTAACGTAACTTGACCTGCATTAATTCTTTGGAATTAGTGGTTGAAGCAGCATTGGATTGATATTTCAGAGGGTCAATATCTGGTAATTTGACATTAGTTTTCGCTCCCACAGGAATAATTTCATACAGTGCGGTGACAGTATGACCTGCTCCTAATTCTCCGGCATCTTTAGTATCATCATTAAAGTCTTCATCCTTCAGTCGCCGATTTTCATAACCAATCAAACGATAAGCTTGGACTTTGGCAGGATTAAACTCTACTTGAATCTTAACATCTTTGGCAATAGTGAGTAAAGTAGCTCCGATTTCGTTAACCAGGACTTTTTTCGCTTCTAACTCGTTATCAAGATAAGCATAATTGCCATTACCTTTATTAGCAATCTTCTCCATCTTGGAGTCTTGTAAATTACCAGTACCAAATCCTAATACGGTCAGGAAAACTCCTTTTTTTCGCTTCTGTTCAATTAGTTTAACTAATTCGCTATCACTGGAAACTCCGACATTAAAGTCTCCGTCAGTTGCTAGAATAACTCGGTTATTTCCTGATTTAATAAAATTATCCTGGGCGAGTTTATAAGCCAGTTTAATTCCTGCTCCCCCAGCAGTAGACCCCCCGGCATTGAGATTCTCAATGGCTGTTAAGATTTTATCTTTCTCGTTGCCTGGAGTAGGGGGTAAAACCACCCCAGCAGCTCCAGCATAGACGACAATACTGACCTGGTCTTCTTCTCTTAATTCATTGACGAGCATCCGAAAGGCATCTTTGAGCAGGGGAAGCTTATTGGGAGAATTCATGGAACCGGAGACATCCAGCAAAAAGACTAGATTGCTGGGAGGCAAATCTTCAATGGCCATCTTTTCCCCCTGGATACCAATGTGAACTAATTTATGAGTGGGATTCCAAGGAGCTTGGGAAATTTCTGTGGTAATCGAGAAAGGGCGATCGCTTTCTGGTTCGGGATAGTCGTAGTTAAAGTAGTTAATTAATTCTTCGATACGGATGGCATTAGTAGGGGGGAGTTGACCGTTATTAAGGAAACGACGAAGATTGCTGTAGGAGGCGGTATCAACATCAATCGCAAAGGTAGACAGGGGATTATGCTTTACTCTCTGAAAGGCATTCTCATCAATGGGACTATAGTTTTCTCTGTTGCTGGCTTCTGGGATAGCATGCTCTGCTGTCAGTAACGGCATCCGTTTGGCCGCAGTAACTGATCTCCTAGGAACTGGTTTAGAGGCTGCATTTGGGCTACCGGAGAGTGGCATTGAGGCTCGGGGTGTCAAACCTCTGTTACGGAAATTCTGATTAACACTATCCGCCGACCTCCCGACCTGGGCTGATTCCATAAGTTCTGATTGGCGCTGTCTTTGGTCACCTTCTACGTCTTTCGCTACAGGTAGACTAGAGCTATCTTCTAATTTGGCTGATGGCTGATTGTGGCAAGCTGTTGTTAGCTGTGCCAAGATAGCGACCATTCCGGAAAGGAGGAATAGTCTAAGTAATTTGTTCATTATTTGATTGTCCCTCTGTATTGCTTATTTCTAAGGTAATCGACAACAGAAGGCTGTTTGTTTGTGTTGCGGTTTCTGTAACGGTTAATCGGGAATCGGGAATCGGGAATCGGGAATCGGGAATCGGGAATCGGGAATCGGGAATCGGGAATCGGGAATAGTGATTAATCCTAAGGTGGGCAGTGCCTAGCAATCCTATGGTCAGCAAATGAATCTGGATTAGGCTCTATATTAAATGGTATTTCCCAGGGTAAACGGATCTAATTTTGTTAATTCCTATCTATAATGTTTTTACCATCAAATAAACACTATATGTATAAAATATATTGTCAACGATCGCCATAAGGCCAGGTTTATTGAAAACTACCTCTGGTTGATTGACAAGATGGGTTTATCTTATGATACTTTTACAGATATAGCAGTGGAAGCAAAGCTTAAGATATCTTATGCTCCCTACTCGAACACTACCTGTCCCATTTCAATAAGAAAACTATGTCTTAAGCTGTACTTATCTTCCTATAAAACTAGATAAACCATGGCTACTCGCCATAGTTTATACTGATGATGTAGTTAACCCTTTTTATAGAACTTTTCTTAATTAGGAGCTACACATCATTTTTTTTCTGTTCGCTATTTCCTATATCCTTTTATAGGTTCCGGTGATCCACTTTTCTGGTGATCCGCTATTTCCTGTTGCCTAAAATCCAGGATTTTCTACCTCAAATCGGTAAGCTATCAGCTATCAGCTATCAGCTATCAGCTATCAGCTAATGCGCTACGGGAGGTGCTTTTGAATAAAACAGGTCAGCATTCGAATAATCCTGAGTGATGTCACAGGGTTGAAGCCTGTGCCACAAACATTAAGCCTGTGCCACAAAGCTGTTCGCGTAGCGTGAGCTAAAAGCTCACGGCTGACGGCTGAATGCTGAATGCTTACTAAAATCGTTTAATACAACTGTTTACAACCACTATATAATCCCTAATTAAGGAAGTTGATGATTTCTACTAAACATTCTGCAGTCTGGGGATCTTCTTCCTTAGCAATTGCCATTTTTGCCCTATCGTCTTCACCAATTCTGACTCGCATAACAGAACATGATATGGGTCCTTATGGAACGATATTTAATCGGTTTTGGATTGCCAGCCTAGCGTTGGGTCTTGGCAAGGTTGTCAAACTACTTTGGGATAAGCAGAGCGGACGCTTATCTACTACTGATAAAAAGGCTTATACTGTCCAGGATTTTTTCTCCTTATTTCTTGTTGCTAGCTTAGATTCAATTTGCCTAGTGACCTGGGCTTGGTCTTTGACAAAAACAAGTGTTGCTAATTCTAATCTTCTCCACAACACCACTCCTATCTTTGCAGCTGTCGGCGGATGGTTACTGTTAAGCCAATCCTTTAATCGTCGCTTCCTAATCGGCATGATACTGGCCCTAGGAGGAACGTTCTTAATTGGTTTTAACGATTTTCATATCGATCGAGATACATTGATAGGGGACAGCGTTGCATTACTATCTGCCCTTTTCTACGCGGCTACACTTTTGGTAACAGAGCATCTCCGAGTTAAATTTGACACAAGCACAATTTTACTATGGCTTTATACCTTGGGTGGCCTATTGTTGTTACCATTAACATTGCTATTTGAAGATAGACTATTTCCTGCTTCCTTTTCATCATGGTCTGCTGTTATTGGCCTAGGACTTTGTGGCTCCATAATTGGATTGGGTGCATTATTCTATAGTCTCAAACAATTTTCATCTAGCTTTGTCTCTCTAATCCTATTGCTGGAACCTATGATTGCAGCAGTCTTAGCCTGGCTAATTTTTGCGGAAAAATTGAGTTGGTTAAATGGCTTGACGTTTATAATCGTATTATCTGGGATTTATCTGGCTAAATCAGATGGGGAATTAGATAATATTGGCTCTACCGAAGTTACTTAAGATGTAAGCGATCAGCGATCAGCTATCAGCTAATGCGCTACGCCCACGCTACGCGAACAGCGATCAGTGGTGCGTTACGGGCCGGGCTATCTCAACCGATGTCAAGAGGGGGAAAATCAAGGGAAGCCCGTCCCTAACACACCCTACACCACTATTCCCGATTCCCGGTTCCCGATTCCCGATTCCCGATTCCCGATTCCCGATTCCCTATTTCCTGTTCCCTAATCTCTGCTTCCAATTCCCGATTTGCCCAATCCCGTGCTTTGATAGCCTCTCGGTACTTTGGCTGGTAGCGCACTGCTTTGTCATAAGCAGCGATCGCTTTTTTATACTGGTTGCGTTTAACTAATGCATTGCCTAGGCTATACCAGGCTTGGCTGTAGTCAGGTTTATAGTTAACTGCTTGTTGATAAGATGCGATCGCATCCTTATATTGTTCCAATTTATAGAAGGTATTGCCTCGACTGTACCAAGCTTGGTAAGGATTGGATTTTAGTTTAATGGCTTTGTAGTAAGCTTCCAGGGCATCTTCATATCGCTGGACTTGATGGAGTGTCCAACCGCGACTGTACCAGGCTTGATAGGACTTAGGCTGGAGTTTAACCGCTTGCTCAAAGGAGGCTAAGGCTTCTTGGTATTTCCCCAATTGATTTAAGGTATTGCCCCAACTATACCAAGCTTGGTAGAACTTGGGCTGGAATTGAACCGCTTGCTGATAAGACTTGGCTGCATCTTTATACTTTCGCAAATTGCTCAAGTCATTACCCCGCTGATACCAGGCTTCAGCGGAATTAGGTTTGTAGTCTAAGGCTCGGTCGTAGGATTCTACCGCTGCTTTATATCGGCGCAAATTATGTAATGCCCAGCCCCGTCGATACCAAGCTTGGTAAGAATCTGGTTTGAGTTTCAGGGCTTTGTCAAAGGATGCGATCGCATCAAAATAATTCTTGGACTTAACCTGAACATTACCAAGACTGATCCAAGCATCCAAGTCATTGGGCTGGAGTTCCAGGGCGCTATTAAAGGCTTTAATTGCTCCGTCATAACGCTCCAACTGCTCCAAGGTTTTACCCCTACCCTTCCAAGCTGCACTATAATCCGGCTCAATTTGAATCGCTTGGTCGTAAGCGTTTAGAGCTTCTTCATAGTACTTTAGTGCAAACAAAGTCTTACCTTGACCTTGCCAAGCTGGAGCATATTCTGATCGGATTTCCACAGCTCGATTATAAGCGTTCAGGGCCTGTTCATAGCGCTTCAATTCTAAAAAGGTTTCGCCCCGGTTATACCAATCCGTAGCATTAGCTCCCTTGAATGCATTCACCATAAAAACGCTTGCTGCAAACCCTAATCCAATTACCCCGGTGTACATTAACACTTGGTACCTTTTTAGTTTGAATCGTCGGGGTTTAGGGAGCAGGGGTTGTATAGATGAAGCAATTCCCAACACTAAGGTAGCGCCAGTTTTAGTAGTGTTAGTATTTGTGTTATTATTATTAGTTATAGTAGTCAGTGCTTGTAATGCTAAGGTAGCTGATTGATAACGCTCTCGGAAATCATAGCACACCATTTTATCTAAAGTATCGGCTAATTCAGCACTTACTGATATCTGGTTATGCCAGGTGATTTCCCCTGTATCAGGGTGAAGGGGCAATTGGTGAGGACGTAAACCGGTTAAACCAACAATCCCGATCATCCCGACAGCATAGATATCACTGCTTAATTTCGGGTAACCATTGGCTTGTTCACTGGGTCGATAGCCAGGAGTACCAATGGCAACGGTAAAGCCAGTGTTCCCCCCTTCTAGGATTTGGGTACTAACTTGTTTAACAGCACCGAAGTCAATCAGTACTAATTTGCCATCTGATTTACGCCGAAGGATGTTTTGGGGATTAATATCTCGGTGAATAATACGCTGTTGATGAACAAATTTTAAAACTTCCAGGATTTCCTGCAACAGGGAAATAATCTGATCTTCATTCACCTGTTGTCCCGGTACAAGTTCCTGGCTGAGGTCTTCCCCTTCAATCAATTCTTGGACGAGATAGAATTCTTGATTTTCTTCAAAATACGCAAAAAGCTGGGGAATTTGCTCATGACTTCCCAACTGGTGTAGGATTTTGGCTTCCGTCTCAAACAGTCGCCTAGCCGTCTGCAATGTCAAGGGATCCGTGGCTACTGGCTTGAGTTGCTTAACCACACACTGATTGTCACCAGGCAAGTGTTGGTCTTCAGCTACGAAAGTTTGACCAAATCCACCTTGTCCCAGCTGACGAATAATTTTATAGCGTCCACCGATCGTTTGTCCAAGACCCAAGTTCATGCAACTTCTACTGCTCCGGGAAAACCTCACCACCTGTTAAAGGAGGTAGATCACTAGTGATAGTGCTATGCGCAAGGCAAAAGGCAAAAGGCAAAAGGCAACAGTTAACTACAAGAGCTTTTCACTTTGTACCAATGTCTTAACCTTAATGCGTACTGCTATATAGTGCTACCAATCATAGTATACAAAAGCCTTCAATAGTGATCGGAACATTATCCCTGGGAGAGGGAAGTAGTGCGTAGGGTGCGTTAGGGGCGGGCTTGCCCTGATGTTCAACCCCTAGAGCCAGTTTTGGGACAGCCGCACCGTAACGCACCACCAAGTAGAATGGGCGAATGTAGAATATTAAAATTGCCGAATATCCTAGAGCGAAATTTTTAGCACAGGAAAATAATTAATTAACCAATAGATAAACTATAGCAATTCTCTATGCCATGATGTACAAATGGATCCCCCTAAATCCCCCTTATCAAGGGGGACTTTGAGCTTAAGAAGCGTACTTCATAAATCCTAGAAACGCTATAATTACCAAAACAAGAGGAATAAAAAATGAAAGCAAAGACAATTAAGTGGGATGATATTCGCTCGCAAGTTCTAGCAAATCCAGAGGTAAAAGCCGAGTATGAAGCTCTAGAATTTGAGTTTAATCTTGCTAGTCAGGTTATTGCCCAGTCAGAAGTCAGAAGTCAGAAGTCAGAAGTCATAACTTCCAATTCTAAATTCTAAATTCTAAATTCTAAATTCTCAGGCTCCATCTCGGCAAAATGTTCCATCAACATCCGGTGGATAAAGATGTAGCCTCCTCCTACTTTTTGTAAGAAGATGCGATCGGCGGCATAGTCGAGGAAGCGGGCATAGTTCCAAGGGATGTATTTGTTACGGTAGAGGACAAGGCGGAGGATGAAGTGTTGGATGCAGGCTTTACCACCATTGTCCAGCCCTCCCATCAGCCCGAACATCAGCCCGAACATCAGCCCGACCATCAGCCCTTCCATCAGCCCGAACACCAGCCCGAACATCAGCCCTCCCATCAGTCCGACCATCAGCCCTCCCATCAGCCCGAACATCAGATATACAGTTATAGCATTACGAGCTGATTTCCAAATTCCTTGATTTGGACTTGTTTTTGTTTCAATTTCTGAACTCTCCAGCCCTTCCTTCAGCCCGAACATCAGCCCTTCCATCATCCCGAGCATCAGCCCGAACATCAGCCCGAACATCAGCCCGACCATCAGCCCGACCATCAGCCCTTCCTTCAGCCCGACCATCAGCCCGACCATCAGCCCGACCATCAGCCCTCCCATCAGCCCTCCCATCAGCCCTTCCATCAGCCCTTCCATCACCCGGTTAATTAAGATTTTTTTCCAATTAATATCAAGTATTTCAACTGTTTTGATTTCTTCCGTTAACTCTTTATCCAGCCCTCCCTTCAGCCCTTCTATCAGCCCTTCTATCAGCCCTCCCATCAGCCCGACCATCGGCCCGACCATCAGCCCTCCCTTCAGCCCTCCCTTCAGCCCTTCCATCAGCCCTTCCATCAGCCCTCCCTTCAGCCCGAACATCAGCCCTCCCATCAGCCCGAGCATCAGCCCTCCCATCAGCCCTCCCATCAGCCCGAACATCAGCCTATAAATTCGTTTTTGCTTTCTATTTCTTAGCCAATATGGCTGCATTTTTTCAATTAAAAATACTGTTTGCGACTCCTCAACCATTCTCTGCGCCATCCAAATTAACCAACGCTTTACTTGCGCATTATTGTATCGTTGATTAGTCTTACGACGCCTAAACATTTTATCAATATATGCATAAAAAAGCTGCTTACGCCGTTCTTCCACTACGTCAATTCTGTGCAAATCCTCAACTGCTACTCCCTGATAAGCTAGGGTCATAATATTGAGCATTAAGAGCGACTGAGCTAATTCTTTTAATACTTTATCCTTTGCAATTAATGTCCTCAAACCTGTTAACTCAGTCCCAACACTATCCAAGTAATAGCAAACTTGTTCTAAAGTCAGCAATCTTATACAAACTGAACTCTGAAAATTCAGACGGTTGGATAGGGCTTGATAGTCTTTAATCCGACTACACACTACCAACTCGGCACCATAATCTTTCTTGAATTGGTTCAACGCTAGGATACAGTCGTCTCGATAGTTTGCCTTTACTTCATCCAAACCATCAAGTAATAGTAGTAGTCGCTGTTTCTTTACTAAAGTTTCTCGAATTTCCTTGGGAACATCATATTTATTACCCAATTCTTCTACTAACCAATCGGCGAATGTTAGTACTGGCCGTTTCTTTGCTAAAGTTTCTCGAATTTCCTTGGGAACGTAAGATTTATTACCCAATTCTTCTAATAACCAATCGCTTCTCCTGTCCCGTTTATTTGTCCAAGAGGAGAGGTTAAATACTACAGGAATTAGCTGATTAGGGTCTTGTTCAGCACGAGCAATTAAATCCCGGGCGAGTTCCAGTAATGTTGTGGTTTTTCCTGACCCTGGTTCCCCTAAAATTAGTAAGGTTGCTCCTGTACCAATTTCGTCAAAAATATCAATTACTTTAGTCCCTTCGCGGAGGGGTAGAGGTGAGTCCTCATCGATTTCGGGAATTTCGCTCAAAGGATGAGGAATGGCATCGGGTCTCTCTTCTAATCCCAATTCAATAAGTACCTGGTGATAGAGGGATTTTTCCAGAACGCCTTTGATCCAATAGTTCTTGACTTTAGCGAGTAATGCCTTACGGTTATGCTCTTCTTGCTGAGGAGTGAAACTTTCGCTAGCACCACCAAAGAAAAAATTAAAGGTATTACCAATCCACTGGAACTGGAAAATACCCTTTGCAGTTCCAGCAGCTTGTTGTCCAACGCCACTTGACCCTGAATTTCTCTGTTGAACACTTGGCTCAGGCTGGGAGTGTTGTGAATTGGGGTCATGAGATGGTGGTTCACTCATCAGTCATGAAAACTAAAGACTACCAAGTAAAGAACCAGCTGCGGCTGCACCTAACCAATCAACAACTTTCCCTAGGATAGGCTTAACTTTTTTAAATAGATTTGCGCCAGCTTCCGTGTCATTGCTGGCTTCTTTTAGTTCTTCTGCTACGCCTTCTAGATTAATTTTTACACGTTCTTTGTTAGGTTTTTCTTTCTCAACAGCTTTTCTGGCAGCACTCAAATATGTAGCTACTTCTTCTTTAATTTCTGCTGGAATTTCAGCCGAACTAACCATCTGATCTAGCTGTGCTAACATTTGCAGCATGTCTTGTTGGGTAACCTGTTCCCCTACTGACCCAGGTTCTTGAATGGAGGTAATTTGCTGGTTTTGGCTACTACCATCAGTAGCCGCCTGCTGTCCAACCCCCATTGAACCTGTATTGAATTGAGAAATACCACCAGGATTATTTGTCATAATACCTATCTGTTAAACTTGTGTGTTTGTCTAAGAGCTACGAGGAACAGCTGCATCTTATCTTAACAGAGCTTTAGAGGCAAATCACTGGTAAAATTTATTTCATGAAAGAATATTCTTCACTACTTTTTCCCATCGCTTACTGGACGTGCCAATCTTGTTGATAGTTTCAGCTGTTATAGCACCCCCCATGACCAATATCTGCTAGAGGAGGAGGATGCGTTCGCGTAGCGTGCCCCAAAAGCCAATCCCATAACTCCAGCAACTGTAATCACTGCTTCACTTCAGGTGCTGGAGGAGCAAATCCGGATTACTTAACAAAAATTTACATATCATGGTTTTCCCCATAAGTTGATTTAGGGTGAGCAGTGCAGCAGTATTAAACTAAAAACTGCTATAGAATCGAATCGGCGGGAGGATGTCAAAAAAGGATAACCAAGATATGAAAGCCATCGGATATAATCAGGCTGGACCAATCACTGCACCAGATGCGCTGATCGAATTTGAAACGGAAACACCGGAATTAGGGTCACAGGACCTGTTGGTGGAGGTTCGGGGAATTTCGGTCAATCCTGTGGACGTGAAAGTGCGCGCCAAGATGGCACCAGAAAAGGGCACAAAGGTCATTGGGTATGATGCCGCAGGTGTTGTTCAACAAGTCGGCAGCGATGTCAGTAAATTTAAAGTTGGTGATGAAGTCTATTATGCCGGTGATATCACTCGACCGGGCACCAACTCCGAGCTCCATGCCGTTGATGAGCGGATTGTCGGGAAAAAGCCCAAATCCCTCGGTTTTGCGGAAGCAGCTGGTTTTCCACTGACCTCCATTACTGCCTGGGAAATCCTGTTCGACTGCCTCGGGGTCAAAGAAGGAGAAGGCAAGGGGGAGAGTATACTGATTATCGGTGGCGCGGGAGGTGTTGGGTCAATCCTGATTCAACTTGCCAAGACACTCACCGAGTTGACCGTGATCGCAACTGCATCTCGTCCGGAAACCATCGAGTGGGTTAAAAAGATGGGTGCCGACCATGTGATCAATCACCGCCAGTCCCTTGTTGATCAAATCAAGGAATTGGGACTTGAGCCCCGCTACGTTGCTTCCCTTTCAGGATCAGACGGACATTTTCCTGGCATCATCGAGCTGATCAAGCCTCGCGGTCATATCGCAATAATTGATGACCCTCAATCCCTAGACATGAAATTGATCAAACCCAAAGCTCTAAGCTTCAGCTGGGAGTTCATGTTTACTCGGTCGATGTTTCAAACGGAGGACATTGAGAAACAGCATGAATTGCTTAATCGGGTCTCGGAGCTCATTGACGATGGCACCCTAATTTCCACCGTGACCAATAATCTTGGGAAAATCAGTGTGGAAACCCTCAAGACGGCTCATTCGCACCAAGAGAGCGGTCGTGCCATTGGCAAAAATGTGCTCGACGGCTTTAAGTAGGGCTTGCTGAATAAGTCGTAATTTTCGGGTTTGAATAGGTGTTAGGTGTTAGGTGTTAGGTGGTAGGTGGTAGGTGAGGTTAATGGTTTTAGAGAATTTTGATCTTTGAGGTGCTTATTAATTGTACCGATGGGCTCAAAAACCTTGCACTTATTTGGTCGAAAATTGCTTGAAACCGTTGTCTGGCATGGCTTACACACTTATACAGCCAGCCCTAACTAAGACAGCATAGCCAACTGTGGTAAGTTATGGCCATCAAATTTTCGGCGTTGCGTCAGTCAAGGAATGAATGGGAGTAGAGTGGGCATCCTGCCCGCACCAAAAGATCCCCGAACAGGCACTCAGGAATGGGAGTAGAGTGGGCATCCTGCCCGCACCAAAAGATCCCCAAACAGGCAAGATGCCTATTCTACCTCACTGACTTAAAATTATTCCATTATTAACCAATGCCAGATTTTCAATTTTTAACGAAAACGAAGGAAACAAAAACATGGCTAAATTGACTCTTGTTGCTCATATCACAGCTAAAGATGACAAAATTGATCTGGTAAAGACTGAGCTTAAAAAGTTGATCGACATCACTCGTGCTGAAGAGGGCTGCTTGCAATACGATTTGCATCAGAA